>JAFAUR010000666.1 GCA_019243205.1 Acidobacteriaceae bacterium
GTACGGGCGTCAACAACAACGTTGCCGGCTCCGGCGGAATCGGTACAACCGGCAATCCGGCCACCGGCGGTTCAGGCTTGAATATCTTTTCCAATCCGCAAGCTGTCTACAGCGATTTCACTTTCGCCCAGATCAGTACGAATCTCGACGGTACGGGACATCCTTTACGCGGACTGCCCTACTGGAATGTGGACACCTCATTTGGCAAAAAGTGGCCGATCACCGAGCGCGTCAGCTTCAACACATCTTTCGACTTCTACAACCTGTTTAATCATCCGAACTTCACCACTCCAACGCTGAATCTGACCGGCAGTACAATCGCCAGTTTTGGCGTCATCACAAGTACTTTGGTCCCTGCCAACCGCCAGGCGAGCAGCCGGTGGATCATGTTCGGCGCACGACTGGAATTCTGAGAATGCGTGTAAAACTCGCGGCCCTTCTCATCGCGTGCGCAGTCACGGGCTTTTGCCAATCCAAGCCCATCGTCATTGCCGCTTCAACCGTTCTCGATGGAACGGGTAAGCTCGTCCACAACACGAGGATCGTAGTTCAGGATGGCAAGATCGTCCGGCTCGACCCGAACGCGCAACCCATCACCTACGATCTTCGCGGCCTCACGGTAGTTCCCGGCTGGATCGATTGTCACGTCCACCTGACCTGGCATTTCGGACCGAACGGAAAGTATGGCGACCGCAACGAAACGCCTCAGCAGGCCGAGTTGGCCATTGCCTCCAATGCCTGGCTCACTCTCATGGCCGGCTTCACCACCGTCCAGAGCGTCGGCGCACCCGGCGACATCCCTCTCCGAGCGGCGACCGCGGCCGGAATTCTCCCGGGACCGAGAATCCTGACCGCCGTTCATCCTTTGACAGGCAAAGGAGCCGAAACCGGAACTCCCGACCAAATCCGCGAGATCATTCGTCAAACGAAATCGCAAGGCGCGGATTTGATCAAGATCTTCGCCTCGAAGAGCATTCGTGATGGCGCGGCCCCGACGCTTTCGCAGGAACAGCTTGATGCCGCCTGCGGGGAAGCCAATAAGCTGGGACTTCGCACACTGGTCCACGCCTACAAAGACGCCGTGCGCATGGCGACTCTCGCCGGTTGCACCCAAATCGAGCACGGTACTTTCGCAACGCCCGATGACCTCAAGCTCATGGCGGAACGGGGAACCTATTTCGATCCGCAGGCCGGCCTCGTGATCGAAAACTATCTCCTGTTCAAAGATCGCTATCTTGGCTCCGGCAACTTCACGGAAGAGGGTTTCAACAACATGCATAGCGTTATCGACGCCGATCACCAGGTAGTGCGACTGGCATTCCAGACGAAAGGACTGAAGGTTGTATTCGGCACCGATGCCGTGGCGGGCGCAGACGGCCGCAACGCGGAAGAATTCATCGACCGCGTGCGCGACTGCGGTCAGGATCCGATGCAGGCCATGGTCGCAGCGAATTCGCTTGCGGCCGAATCGCTCAGAATGCAGGATCAGATCGGTTCCATTGCCCCAGGCCTTCGCGCCGATATCATCGCTTTAAGCGGCGACCCGTTACATGACATCACCGCTGTACGCCGAGTCACCTTCGTCATGAAGGATGGAGTCGTTTACAAAAACGTAGCGCCTTCCAGCATTCCGGAGTTTGCCGGCGTTCAGCCCTGACTTCGACCCGAACATGAGCAGCGCCCATCTGAATACCCGATTTTGTTATATGCTGTTAATCCCTGACGGTGTGACCTTTACCACAGAAGGAGGCAGCGCTCATGAACTCGGTAACCACATCTCGCATTTCGAAGATATTTACTGCTTCGATTTTGGCGGTGACCTTCCTACGTCCCCCGGGACTCTTGGGCCAGCTAAGCTGTAACAGCATCACGCAACAGACTTCGATCGGAACGGCATGGGATTGTACATTCCCGCCATTTTGCATAGCTGATTACGACAGCTTTCCAGACCGCGCCGCAACATATCGCCAACCGATCACCGAACTCCAATTAGCTCTGCAGATATGGGACATCGCGACCGGTCAGGTGGGCCAGCAGAATCCGAAGGACTTACCAGGTGCAATACTTAACGGATTGAACATCCGCTTTCTGGTGGATGGGCTGGGAACTCGCAATACCAGAGTGACTACCATCAGTGATGCGGTTTATGTCGATGCTACCGGATCACCGTACCGCCAACGAGAGCTGTTATTTACCGACGCATATGTGGGAACTTTCAAAGGAATTCTGCTCACCCCTCCCACTCAAGTCGGCGTACCGGCCAACTATCCCGTCGTACTTGCTTTGCACGGCCATGGAGATACCGCCGAAACATATCGGGATACTTATTTTGGTACTGAGTATCCGAAAAACGGGCTCGGAATCCTGATACTCACGCTCCGCGCTATGGATCCATGGCTGGGCGAACACATTCCTTGGGAGCAGCTGATCCGGAATGGCTTCAACCTTATGGGCATGCGCGTTTACGAAGCTCTGATCGGACTGAAGTACTTAAGCTGCAACCCGGAGGTCAAGCGCCTTGGGCTGATCGGGCACTCCGGTGGAAGCAGCACAGGAAATCTCGTTGTCCGCGTCACACCATACCCGGTGGCAGCGTATGTTTCCGACTATCAGATTGATTACGCCAAGCTCGATGCACCGGAACCCTATCATTGCGAAACGATCCCGAGAATCTACCCGTACCATGTAGCGATCAACAATTTCGCGACTGTACAGGGAGTCCCGATCTATTCTGTCCCATATGGCTATACGGGCGTTTCACAAAACATCCTGGATTTCTTCGCGAAAAACTTAAATCACTAACCGCGTAGGCGACAGAGGCACATCGAAACGTGCCTCTGTGAGCCTTACTCCATGCTGCCTGTAACGCCCTGGAACCCTCGGACTGCCTGCTGCAGAAGCCACCGGATCACACGCGCATCGTTATAGCAATAAGCCACAATGTGGTTCAGCGTCGAGAAGCAATGGGGCTGGCAATCGCGCTTCATAGTCCGCAGCTCTTGTGAATCGAACCTCGGCTTTTCGATCGTGCCCCAGTCATGGCTGACGTTGTACATGGGGAAGCACGGCGCAAGCGTACCGTCGGTCCGGATAATGAGCGTATTCTGGCCGGCCCTGCAATTCCATTCTTGGACTTTACCGCGCATGAACTCGGTCATTTCCAGCAGGCGTGCCGCGGAGTTTGGCATTTTGTAGCCTTGCCGCTTCTTCTCCACCAGCCAGTGAACCAGTTCGTCCACCGCCGGCCAGTCTTCCTTGTGAATGAAGGTATCGTTATTGTCGGCGTGCTTAAAATCGGGCTGATCCATCAGCGGCGACTCATTGATGTGATAATCCGTCGCGATCCCATACTCATGCGCGATCTCGGTCAGTTGCCGCACGTCCTCGAGATTCCGCCGCGTGATGTTGATGTTAAAGAACACGCTGTAGCCGTATGAGAACTGCTTCTTCACCAGGTATTCGAAAAACGGACGGATTGGCGTCAGCGCCTTCGGCAGTCCCGGCTTTTCATCAACGACATCGACCGCGAAGTTAAACGTCGCCATGCCGGCATCGGCGAGGCGGTCGATAACATCCGGCCGCAGCAGCCGCGCGTTCGTCGACACGTACGGCCAAAAACCTTTCTTGGCTGCGTAGTAGACAACCTTGTGAGCAAACTGGGGTCGCAGCAGCGGCTCCCCGCCCATCAATGCCAGAACGCGGCACGGCGTGTCGTGAAGCCAATCGATGGACCGGCGAGCCACCTCCTCCGTCATGCCCTTTACGCGATTGTCAAAAGCCCAGCAGTAATGGCAATCGAGATTGCATTTCCATTCCGTGAACAGATACGCAATAATCGGTTGAAATTCACCCGGTAGGAGGCGCGATTTCATCCAGGGAAACATCCAGCCCCGCATACTCCTGTAGATATGCGGAGCGCTCCATTTGCGCTGTTGCCGAAAATCGTGCTCAACAAAGTTGTCGCGCCCGAGCAGCTCAGGATGCTGCGGAAAAACAGGCTCCGGCAGCGGCAGCGGTTCCGGGAGAGGCTCTAGCCGCGCCACCGGGCGAGCCGATTCGAGTAATTGCAGAACCGATACATCCGGCCGAGAGCTGTCTTCCGGTGATTCGACCCCAATCATATGATCGATTCCTTTCTCTTACGAAGAGCAGGCCATCGCCGGCTCTTGTTGGACCAACTGTTCCCGTAACGCTCGTTCGTATTCGGCAAGCTGCCTTTCGATATCGCGTTCCGCCGCGTGCCGTTTGACGATGTCCTCGCGGTACCGTCGCAGGAAGTAATCGATGGTCTCGACTCGGATCTTGATCGAGCCCGAAGGCTTGTTCTCGTCCAGGTCCTTGAAAGAAAAATAAGGCGTGCCCGAGCGCTCGATGATCCCTTCAATCACGCCATAGATAGGAGCGTCATGGCCGCATTTGAAACTGGAAACTTCGAGCGCCACCAGGTTAGGATGCCGGGCCGTGAACTTAGCCGCCCAAACCTTGTGGTTGGTGCTGCAGGAGTAGGAATTCTTCCAGACATCCTGGATCTCGAGCGGATCGCTGATTGCTCCCGAGCGAACCTCGTCGCCAAACAACCGGTCGAGCAAATCCTCGTCCAACGGCAACGTGCTCTGAGAGAAGATCGGATACCCGAGTTTCTGGAATTCATCCAGTATTTCGTGGTTGAGACCCGGATCGTGATGATACGGACGGCCAAGCATCACGATGCCGATCCGGTCTTCTTCCTCGAGCTGATCGAGCACGCGCCGGGCATGCCGCCGGATACTGGTCTCGTAGTCCTGCAACTGCTGAAACCCGATCTCGACGGCGCGCTGGTTTTCCGCTTCAGAGAGCCCGAGCAGCGGGCCGAAGGATTGAAACATCTGCTGCGCAAACAACCCGCGATCGGCAAAATTGATGATCGGACTCAGGTATTTGATCCCGTGCTCGGCGAAAACGTCGGTTTCTTTGGTGAACGCCGCTTTGACTGTGGTCGGAGTTGCCGTGACGGTCGGGCAAGCATTCGTACCGGTCAGCTTCACCAGCGGCGAACTCAGCACGTCCATCATGGGGAAGAAGATCGCGTCCAGTTTCTTCTTCGCGCTCTTCAGGAAAATCAGATTGTGCGTGTGAGCGATGCCGATCTTTGACGGGAAACACGGATCTATGGCGCCCCGTGTGGAACCAGCGCGATACAACTCACTACTCGTGTAATCCGAATAAACGATGTTCTCGCCCTTCAATCCCAAGGCCTGGAAGTAGCCGTTGAATACAGGCGCGTACGTGTATATATTCAGCACGCGCGGAATGCCGACCCGGAACTCCGCCCGGCGCTTCATACTATCGATCCGCTCTCGCACTGGCTTGCGCCATGTCCAGGAAGTTGGCAACGGATCGGAGACATTTTCGACCGTCTTGATGCGGAACACTTCGTGAGCGGCCATGTCGACGAAATTCGGATATGCATCGCGCTTGGCGTCGAGATCCGCCTTGATGCCCTTCATCTCCGCCGTATCTTCAACCGTCCCCTTTTCGCAGGTGGCGATAATGAGACGGCGCTCGCCGAGCCGCAGCGGCACCTTTGTCTTACGGTCCTGAAACTTCGGCTCCGGCAGTTTCACTGTTTCGGTCGAGTTCGCCGAGAGATGAATCTGTACGAGTGGCTGCGCGGCTGCTTTGAGACTGACAGGCTCGGGGGCAACAAAGACCGTCGCCTTCGGTTGCGGGGGAGCGTAAGGTTCCGCCGCCGCACCATCCCCGGCGGTGACGTCCACATCGATGAACGTTCGGAGGCAGTTATTCTTGCAAAAGTAGCAGCGCGTATCTTCGTTGCGAGTCGTGCGATACCGAATGTTCTCGACGGCATCGAGACCGATAAACGTTGTTTGCTGTCCGTTCAGCCATAAGCGGCGGGCTTCCACCGCTGCTCCGATCGCTCCAGACTCGCCGCAGTGCTCGTGAACGATAATCTCCGGCTCTTTTCCAGCAGCGCGGAAACTCGACTTGATGAAATCGACCTCCGCCTTGACCACAGCCAGATTGTTCTGTGTCCCGCCCTGCAGAACAAAACGCGATCCGAGCGCCGCCAGGTTCGGGATGCTGGCGACATAGAGAAACACGTTCTTCGGCAACACTGCCGCGAGCCCGGCCAGTATCTCTTCCGCGCGCCACCCCTGTCGTTGAAAATTCACGATATCCGACTGCATGAAAACCGCGCAGCCATAGCCGAACAGCGGCATGGAACCAGCTGAGAAGGCCAGATCCGCGTATTGGTCGATCTTGAGTCCGAATCCCTCGGCCGTACTTTGCAGAAAATAGCCGTTCCCGGCCGAGCACTGCGTGTTCAGCTTGAAATCCTTCACGCGGCCATTTTTCAGGACGATCAACTTGATGTCTTGACCGCCGACATCCACAATCACATGCGGATCGTCGTAGAACCGCATCGCCGATTCGGTGTGCGCGACCGTTTCCACCAGGGCGACATCCGCTTTCAGAACGTCTTTCAGCACGTCTTTCGCGTACCCGGTTGTACCCACGCCGAGCACGTGCATTCGCGCGCCATCTTTTTCTACTTGGGCGCGCAGGTTGGCGAACATCTCGATGGTGTCCTGGATCGGGTTACCGTTCGAAAGTTGATAGGACTTGCACAGGACGTCGCCCTCGGTCGAGAGCAGTACTGCTTTGGTCGAAGTCGATCCGCCATCCACCCCAACGAAGCCCTGGATTGTTTCGCCTCGCGGGAATATGGCCGGAACAAATTTCTTGGGCCGGTAATGGTCGCGGAACACACCCAACTCGTCTTCCGTGCGAGCCAGTGCCTGTCCTCCGGCCTGCGCCTTTTCTTCCTGCCGGCCCACCTGGATGTAATGAACGAGTTTGTCCGTACCCCGATAACAGCCGACGCAATCCTCTTCGTCCTTGCCGAACTCGACTGCGCCGAGTGCCGCGAAGTACTGTGCATTCTCCGGAACCTTGATCAGCTCTTCCGGTTTCGCGCCGTCGGGTATCTCGACATTCCGCTCTTTCCACATCCGCGGGATGTTTGCCTGCCACGCCTCGCGCATCCCGCGAATGAATGAGTTCGGCCCACCCAGCAGAAGAACATGTGGCCGAAGCGTATGGCCTCTCGTCAGAACGCTTAGATTCTGTAGCACGATCGCCTCAAACAGCGAAGCCATCAGCTGGTCCGGCGGAGTGCCTTCCTTTTGCAGCCCGTTGATGTCCGTTTCGGCGAACACCCCGCACTTCCCGGCGACTTTGTGCAGCTTGATTCCCTGATAGCCTTGGTTCGCCAACTCCGCGACAGGAATCTTCAGTTTCGCGTTGATCTTGTCGATGACGGCGCCCGTACCGCCCGCGCACTTATCATTCATCGACGGAATCTTCTTCTTGCGACCGCTCGCATCATCGTCTTTGAAAACGATGATCTTGGCGTCTTGTCCGCCAAGCTCGACGACAGAATAGACTTCGGGATGGAGCTTTTCAACGGCAAGCGCGACTGCGGTGACTTCCTGAACGAATTTAGCCCCGATCAAATGCGCCAGTGTCCCTGCGCCCGATCCCGTAATGAACAGCCGCGTGTTACGGCTGTTTATCCCGGCGTCCTGCTCCATCCGGCCTAGAAATTCCAGGACCTTCTCGGGCTGCTTCGTTTCGTGTCGCTGATAGTCCTGCCAGACAATCTGATCCGTATCTTGCTTGACTACGATTGCCTTGACGGTAGTCGAACCAACGTCCAGTCCGACGGTGAAACGATTGTTGCGATCGTGCATTCGCGACTGTCCTCCAGGCGTGTCTTACAGCGCCGCGACGCGTGAACGCCGTCCGCTGTTCATTCGATCGTTAACATGCAGGGCGAATTGCGCGGCAGTGCCGGCAACGCCCTTACGATGCGGAACCTTATAGAACGGCTTCTTGAGCTCCGGATGATCGTTGACATAGCTGCGGATGTCTTCGATCCGCTTGCCGGTTGACTTCAGGACGTTTTCAAATTCAAGTTTTGCTTTGGCCTTCGCTTCCCCGAGCGCCATCTGCACGCGGCTGTGAGCGTTTACTTCTCCTTCGCCCGAAGTCTCGATGGGAAGGAAGATCATGTCTTTGTACTGATTGATCACGGCCGATTGCGCGCCGTCAGACTGCGTAGAAGGCATGCAGCCGAACGGCTTCAGCGCAAGCACCATGTGGCAGAGGTGATTCTCCGTGTAGTAAACATTCTTGCCGACCTCGAGGTGCCCCTCGCCGCCGCGCGCGAGCTTGTGATAGTACGGATGCGCCAGCCGAGCCAGTTCTTTCTGCGGAATCAAGTGGTGCGTCAGTCCACCGAGCCGGTCTGTTACGCGATGGTAGAAAAGTGTCCACATGCCTTCGCCTGCCACCAGCGAAAGCCACTTCATGCGGAACTTCAACTCATTCACAGCATGCTTGTGAACGTCAAACCACTTGGCGTCTTTGTATTTGAAGTTCAGGTGCTTGCGGTCCACTGCATTCATGCGCACCTGGTAGATCATGTAGGCAATCCAGGTTGCAATGGGCTCCACCAGAACCTGCGCGCCTTCCCGCTCCAGAAACCGGAACATGTGGAAGTTTCCGTCGCCCTCTGTCGTCTGCGCCCAGAATTCGCCGGTTATTTTGACGATTGGTTTGACGCGCAGTCGGTCCAATTCCACCTGGTTCAGCCGCTCCCGGCAGGTATCGAGTGCCTCCCGAAACCCCTTGCCATACAGGTGGTCGTAGATCTTGCAGAGAACGCTGGCGGTGTTTTTCAGCGCCGGTTTTCTTCCTGCCCGGGAGGTCAGCCATTTCGGAGCGTCTTCCATGAACTCGAACGCCTTGCGGTCGCGAAGGTTGACGCAGAGCGCATCCACTGCCTCGACGAATGCCTTATCCGTCTCACCTTGTTTCAATTCGTAGGGCCGAATTTGAAAGATAAGGTCGTTGATGGTGTCGCCCAGGTGTAGGGCGTTCAGCATGCCCATGCCGAAGTTTATGGTGAACTTCAGCCCTGGCTCACCAGAGGCAGCCTTGATGCCGTCATTCTGCTGGAACAGCAAAACCCGGAACCCGTCGAAACCCGCATTCTGTAACGCGAACCGGTATTCCGCTTCGTACATCCCGAACCGGCAGGGACCGCACGAACCCGCCGTGAAGAATACGTAGTTATTTATAATTTCCTGGCGCGATATCCCTTTCGCTTCCAGCCCCTGAAGATACTGGACCAGGTTGCCGACCGTGAAATAAGTCGGGTTGCACTGTCCGTTGTTGCCGTACTCCTTGCCTAGCTGGAATGCGGCCACGTTAGGCGTCGGTACGATTTCGCATTTATAACCGTTGCCCAGAAAAACAGCTTTGATCAGTTCCTCGTGTTTCCAGGTCAGCCCACCGAACAGGAGCGTGACATGGTCGCGCTCTTCGGCAGTGAAAGCCCTTTCTTCTGGCCGTCGGAAATGGCGAATTTGCACGAGACCAGCTTGCTGCCGCAAACGCTGGCGCTCAGCCTCGAGCAGAGATTCGAAACTAGTCGTCACCTGAGACATGTCATGCAACTCCTTAGAAAACGGATTTTACACAAAATCGGACCAAAACGGGTACGACTCTCGTCAGAAACCACGAACCTCGCAGGGACGTGGAGACTTCGGATCGCTATCGACTGCACCCGGGGCCTCCTCACAGCACCACCCGAGCGCGCACAGTGATCTGGATTTCCAATGTCAGTTGGGATGCCGCAGGGCTACAGAATGGTTCAAATCGTCTTTTCATTTCCGCGCACCCCGCACCTTCTCGGTTGCCGGACCGACTGTAATCAGGCATTCAGTCCTATAACGGTCAACTGGAACCGATGTTACCCCAGAACTAACGTGCATTTACTCGTACCTATCAAAACTGCGGCAAAATTATCCTGATTCGCACATGAACTCGAGTCGCACCGTATCGTCACACACCCCGCCTTGTTGATACGCCTGTACATGGCCATGGAATCACTGAACTCAGGTATGTGGAATCCGCAGTGCCTTAATCCGAGCAACCTACGCGAAAGGATTACTCGATGACTAAACGATTTCGGGGTTTTAGCCGCTCGCAAGCGAGCCGGCGACAATTCTTATCCCGAACAGGCGGGGCTCTGGCATTTGCTCCGCTCTTGAAAGCGGGTTCAGCCGAGGAGGGCATCGGTTCGAACAATTCCAGCGAAGCCCGCCGTCAGAACATGTACGACATACGCATACAGGACGCGAGATCGCATCTTCTCGAAGCCATTCCGCGGCACCTGACTAACGGTGACGAGCGACGCTATCCGAACCGGATCGGGAACTTCTCAAAGGGGCTCGTCCACAATTCGTACGGAGAAGTGGATCCCAATTCATATGATTCCCTTCTGCACGCGCTCTCAACCGGTGAAGCAGCCGATTTCGAAAACGTTGTGATGGGCGGGAGCACGCTTCTCGTCGATCCTCAAGCCGGCTTGGCATTCGATCTCGAGGGTGTCGATTCACACCAGACGTATATTCCGCCAGCCCCTGCATTGGCCAGTGCAAGGCGAGCAGCGGAAGCCGTCGAGCTGTATTGGCAGGCGGTGCTTCGCGACGTGCCTTTCTCGCAATATTGCACTCACCCGTTAGCGCAAGAAGCGATGGCTGAGCTAAACGGGCTTTCCGATTTCGGTGGACCGCGCGACCCGAGCACAGGCAGAGTATCGGCTCAAACACTATTCCGCGGATTCACGCCTCAGGACCTCATCGGACCCTACATCTCTCAATTCCTCTATTTCCCGCTCCAATACGGCGCCGCACAGGTCACGCAACGCTTTCAGACTACGCTTCCCATCGGCGCGGGAGGTACGGATTGGCTCGCCGATTATGATTCCTGGCTCACATGTCAGAACGGTGCGGGGCCGTTCGAGTTGAACCGCTACGACCCGGTTCTCCGCTACCTTCGGGCAGGCCGCGATATCGGCCAATATGTGCACGTTGATGTCTTATTCGAGGCCTATTTCAACGCCTGTCTCTGGTTGGTCGACAACGGCGCGCCTCTGTCCCCCACCAACCCCTACCTGAAATCGAAAACGCAGACGGGTTTCGGAACATTCGGGGCTCCTCATATAAAGACCATGGTCGCCGAGATCGCCACTCGCGCTCTGAAATGCGTATGGTTTCAGAAATGGTTCGTTCATCGTGTGCTTCGACCGGAAGCATTTGGTGGACTCGTGCACAACACCATCACAAATGCGCGCAGCTATCCGCTTCATCCCGACATTCTCAACGCCAAAGCGGTTCAAAATGTCTTCATGGCGAATGGTACTTATCTACTGCCACACTCTTTCCCAGAGGGTTGTCCGCAGCATCCCTCGTATGGTCAGGGCCATGGCACAGTAGCCGGCGCCTGCGCCACCATTGTGAAAGCTTTCTTCGACGAATCTTGGGTAATACCTAATCCTGTCGTCCCCTCTGACGACGGTCTCTCGCTCATCCCGTATACCGGACCCGATGCGGGTCAACTCACCGTGGGCGGAGAAATGAATAAGATCGCGGCGAACGTAGCTCTCGGTCGCAATCACGCTGCGGTTCACTGGAGATCGGACTACGAGGCTTCACTTCGACTGGGCGAGCAGATTGCCATCAGCGTTCTCAAGGATCAGCGGAGCAC
>JAFAUR010000669.1 GCA_019243205.1 Acidobacteriaceae bacterium
GCCAGAACACGAATGCGCTCTGCCGCCCGGCGGATATCTTCGAGAGTAACCGCCGGTGCTTTGATCTCTTCTGCTGTCGCCACTTAGTAACCCGCCTTCTTGTCCACTACGTTCTCGAGCGGCTGTCCGTTGAGGAATCGCTGGAAGTTCTCAACGAAGAATTGCGCGCTCAGATCCAGCCAGTCGGGATTCTGCGTGCGATCCGTGCAGTGCGGGGAGATCAACACATTGTCCATATCCCACAGGGGCGAATCCGCAGCGAGTGGCTCATGTTCGAAAACATCCAATGCCGCTGCCCCAACCTGCTTTCTTCGAAGCGCCTCGATCAGCGCCGCTTCGTCGATCACCGGCCCGCGCCCCACATTTATGATGATCGCCGATGGCTTCATAACGGCAAACTGCTCGGCCCCGATCATATGCCGCGTTTCGTCGGTCAGCGGCGCCGCGGCCAGCAGCACGTCGATCTCGGCAAGCATATCTTTCAGCTCAGCCGGACCAAAAACTCGTTCAACAATCGGGTCGTCTTCGGAACGTTGCGGATTGCGCCGTAGCGCGTGGATCTTCATGCCGATCGCGTGGGCCAGCAGCGCACATTCCCGCCCGATCTCGCCGTAGCCCACGATGCCCATCACCTTGCCGGGGACCATATCCACCAGAAAATCGTCCCAGCGATGCTGCCTTTGACTTTCCACGAGCCGCCGAACACGCTTATAGAAATACAGAATCCCTAAAACCGCAAACTCCGCCAGAGGACGTTTGAAAACCCCGCGCGCGTTCGTGACCGGAACCGGACTCTCGATCAATTCCGGAAACAGCATTTTCTCGACTCCCGCCGACAGTGAATGCACCCATTTCACGTTCTTCGCATATGGCCAGATTTCTCTGAGGGGTACGGACCGCCCCGTCAGCCCGGTGTAAAGGATCACGTCCGCCGTCCGTGCCTGCTGCTCCACCTTGGCCAATTCCGCCCCGATACAAACGTTGGCTGTATCACGAAGGGATTCAAAATTGCGGAGCACGTAATGCTCGGGCGGGCAGACGATCAGCAGATTCGGTTTTGACATCGGGACTCATTGCCATCTTAAACGGCGGTGAAAAAACGAACCCGGTTGGGTTCGTTTCGAAAAAAGGGTGTTACAAGCCGTAAACTGAAGGTGTGGAACAACGTTGTACCTGCGGCGCCGTCCTGCCGGAAGATGCCCGGTTCTGCCATAAATGCGGCAAGCCGCAGCTCCCGGAGGACATTGAACGGCTGAACGCAACCACCCAGCCCGACCCTGTGCCGCCTCCGGCCCCGGCGTCAGTAGCCGCCCCATCCGCCAGTACCCCCATCTCCTTTCGAGATTCCCGGGCGGTCCTGATCAGTGTTATCGTCGCTGCCGGCACCCTGATCAGCATTGTGATCGTCGCCTTGCTGGTTCCTTCCCTTGTCCCGCTGATCCCCTGTGCCGCTGGTTTCATCGCTGTCCGTATCTACCGGTCGCAATCCGCCGAGCCCCTCAGCACCATTGCCGGAGCCCGCTTGGGCTGGATGACCGGTCTCTGGCTCTTCCTGGTAACGGCCATCGTGCTCGCCACGACCGCCGTCTATGTCGCCAGCCCCGAAGGATGGGACCAACTCCACTCCATGTGGTCGCAAGTTCCACAATTATCCAAGCTCCTGGTGAGTCAGCACGACTTCCTCATGCAGATTCTTCTGGAACTTCCGATCGCTTTCTTGATGCTGACCTTACTCCCGGGCTTGGGCGGCATCCTGGGCACCAAGTTCTCCAGTCGCAAACGGCCCTCGTAATTTCCGGAAGGGAGCGAACGGGGGTCAGTTGCTACCCTGAAATTCCGGGCCTGAATGAGCAAATCGATCCTTACTCTGACCGTAAACCCGGCAGTAGACCGTATCGTCACCGTGGACCGGCTCGTTTTTGAGGACCGCGCGTATATCGATTCTTCAACGGAGACCGCGGGGGGCAGAGGCATCAATGCGTCGCGCGTTTTGCAGAGCTTCGGCGCTCAAACGGTCGCCATCACAACGTCCGGCGGTGAAGTCGGACGAAAGTTTGAAGAAGAACTCCAGCATGACACGTTTAGCAAAGACATCGTTCGCATCCGCCAGAATATCCGCATCAACCTGACCATCTCCGACCGCCAGGGACTTTCGGTGAAGCTCAACGAACGTGGTCCGGCTATCACTAAGCCCGAGCAGGAGCGCATCATCAAGGCCGTTCAAAAACTGTTGCCCGAG
>JAFAUR010000886.1 GCA_019243205.1 Acidobacteriaceae bacterium
ACGGTTGCTCCCGAAGCCGCGGTCTTCGATTCCGGCGGCAAGCTGATATATCACGGACGCATTGACGATCGGTGGATTGAAATCGGGAAGTCCCGGCCGGCTCCCACGACCCACGATCTGGAAGACGCAATCAGCGCGGTTCTTGCCCGGAGGACAGTGGCCCACCCGGAAACGCGCGCAATTGGTTGCTCGCTGGCGGATCTGGAGTGAGTGCGCGCTTTGCCTTAGCTATCGCTCTGGGCGTGATTGTGCCGCGGTTCAGCGCGATCGCCGCAGCGCCCGATTTCGCTACTGACATCGCTCCTATTCTGTATTCCCAGTGCGCGTCATGCCACCATGCCGGAGGTGTCGGGCCGTTCGCTCTCGTTACATACGACGACGCGAAGCGCCACGCGCATCAGATTGCGGCAGTAACGGCAACCGGGTACATGCCGCCTTGGCCGCCGGACCCCGGTTTCGGAGACTTCCAAGGCGAGCGCAAGCTCACTGCGCGGCAGATTCAAGCGATCAGTGAATGGGTGAAAAACGGCTGCCCGCAAGGCAACCCGGAAAGCGCACCTCCACCACCAGTCTTCAGCGATGGCTGGCAGCTGGGAAAGCCAGATCTCATTCTGCAGGCGAAAAAGCCGCTGCATATCCAGCCCGGCGGAACTGACGTTTTCTGGAATTTCCTCTTCAAGCCGGACCTGAAGCAGACGCACTACATACGCGCGATCGAGATCAAGCCCACGGGGTTGAAAGAGCCGGATCTCAATTCGCCCCAACTGATCCATCATGCCAATTTGCTGATCGATCGCAGCGGGTCTTCGCTAAAGCGGGAACGGAATCCGGGCGAGGGGTTTGGCGGGATGGATCTGGCAATCAATCGCAACCCTCTCGATCCGGACAGCCATTTCCTGTTCTGGAAACCGGGCAGCCAGCCCTATTTCGAACCGCCTGGGTTCGCGTGGAGGCTGGACCCAGGTAACGTCCTGGTGCTGAATACGCACCTGCAGCCCTCAGGCAAAGCAGAAGAAGTGCCGCCTGCGATCGGGCTCTACTTCACGGATGAGCCGCCCCGATTTTTTCCTCTTCTGATTCAACTCGAGGCCGACGAGCAGTTGAACATCCCCGCGGGTGCACGGCATTTTCGAGTGACGGACGACCTCACCTTACCTGAAGGCGTGTCGGTGCTAGCCGTGTATCCGCATGCACACTATCTCGGCACGTGCCTGGAGGGCTTCGCTACCTTGCCGGACGGCACACGGCGTCCGCTGATTCGTATTTCGCATTGGGACTTGAACTGGCAATCCGTCTATCGCTACCGCGAGCCGCTGCACCTTCCCAAGGGAACGGTGGTTTCGATGCGGTATGAATACGACAACTCGGCCGGGAACGTGCGCAACCCGAATCATCCGCCCAAGCGGGTTGTTGCCGGCAACGACGCTAGGGACGAGATGGCACACCTCTGGCTGCAGGTCTTACCGGACGGATCGGGCGACCGCAGAAGACCGATACAGGAAGCTCTGCTGCGACACCGTCTCGAAAAGACACCCGGCGATTACGCCGCAAGCCTCGGGCTGGGAGCGCTGGCCATGGCGCGTCTCGATCCGCAGAGTGCGATTCCCAAGTTCGAGGGAGCGATACGAGCGGATCCGTCACGCTCTGAAGCACACGATATGCTCGGGGCTGCGCTGCGAAATGTTGGCCGGTTTTCGGACGCTCTGATTGAATTTCAGCTCGCAGTAAGGCTCGACCCTGGAGACATGCAAGCCCATTACAATCTCGCGAACGCGCTTGTGCGCGCCGGGAAGTGGGACGATGCCGTGCATGAAATGAAACAGGTAGCAGCTGCCTATCCTGAAAGCGCACGCATCCAGGCTGAATTCGGGTTTCTTCTCTACCGGGCTGGCGACGGCGCAGGCGCTTCCACACAGTTCCGCAGTGCTCTGAAACTGGATCCCGCGAACAAACAGGCAGCTGAAGGTTTGGCGCTCGTATCTCAAAACGGTCGCGAAGGCAAGTAGCAGCGCACCCGGATCTTTTCGCGGCTAAGAATCGGGTTCCTGCTTCGTCCTAGATCAGGAGGACGAAGTAAATGAGAGCCGTTGTCTACAAAGGAAAAGACAAAGTTGCTGTCGAAGAAGTCTCCGATCCCAAAATCGAGATGCCGACAGACGCAATCGTCAAAGTTACCACCGCTGCCATTTGCGGCAGCGATCTTCACATGTATGAAGACCGCAGTTCGGCGAAGCCGGGGTGTGTCTTCGGGCATGAAAATATGGGCGTCGTCGAAGAGATCGGACCGGGCGTCACATCCATCAAAAAGGGCGACAGGGTTGTTCTGCCCTTCAACATCGCTTGCGGTTTTTGCTTCAACTGTACTCGCGGGTACACCAGTGCTTGCCTGACGATGAACCCGAAGGTAGCCGGAGCAGGCTACGGATACGCGGACATGGGGCCGTATCGCGGAGGGCAGGCCGAATATCTTCGAGTTCCGTACGTCGATTTCAATGCTCTTAAACTTCCTGGAACGCCTGGCGATCAGCACGAAGACGATTTCGTACTACTCGCTGATATCTTTCCGACAGGCTGGCACGCCGCGGTTTTAGCGGGTGTGAAAAGCGGTGACTCTGTCGGAATTTTCGGAGCTGGTCCGGTAGGATTGCTCGCAGCGCATAGCTGCTTTCTGATGGGTGCGGCGGAAGTGTATCTCGTCGATCGCGCGCCGGACAGACTACAGCGGGCACAGAAGATCGGCGCGGTTCCGATCGATTTCTCGAAGGGTGATCCGGTGAAACAAATCAAGGAGCACCGGAAGAGTAACAAGCAATTGCAGGAAGCGCTTCGAGAAGGTGAGCGCGAAAAGCTGACCGGAGTGAACTGCGCAATCGATGCCGTCGGCTATCAGGCACAGAGCGGGCAGGACCCGAAAAAAGAAGACCCGATGCAAACCATCAAATGGGCGACCCAGGTCCTGAATCCGACCGGCGGATTAGGGCTCATCGGAGTTTACTTCCCTGGCGATCCCGGCGGTCCGGATGAAAAGGCAAAGCAGGGCATCTATGAAGTACCGCTCGGCGAGCTGTGGACGAAGGGGATTAGCATCGGCCAGGGGCAGGCGCCTGTGAAAAAATACAACGCTTATCTACGAGATCTCATCATCGCGGGACGCGCCAAGCCGGATTTCATCGTCAGCCACCGTTTACCCTTAAGCGAAGCACCCCACGCGTACGAGCAGTTCGATAAGCGCGGTGTCGATGGCGGCGAAGCCTGGACTAAAGTGCTGCTGAAACCAGAGCTCGATCGCGCTTCGAAAGCAGCCTGACAAACGCAGCCAGAGGGCGCGCTATGCTGGGCTAGCTCCTATGAGGTTCGGCTGGCCGGCGTGTGCGACGCCCTTTCTTTTCTTCTTTGCTATAGTTCTCTCCGCGCAAACCGGCGCTGAGTTTTGGCCGGGAACGCGATACGATCCCTCGATTCCAACTGAGAAGGCGGTCATCGGGCACGACCCGGGTGAACGGATCTCCTCGCATGCGGAGATCGTCAAGTATATGGAGGCGCTCGCAACCGCCGCTCCGTCTCGCATCAAGGTCTTTGACTACGGACGTACATGGGAGGGACGGCGACTCATCTATGCAGTTATCGGATCGCAAGAAAACATCGGCCGTCTCGACGAAATCCAGAAGAGTATGGCAAAACTGGCCGATCCACGCAAAACGAATGAGGCCGGAGCCAAGACGATGGAGGCGAACCTGCCGGCGCTCGCGTGGCTTGCGTATGGCGTGCATGGAAACGAGATCTCGTCGCCTGATGCGGCGTTGTTCACCGCGTATCATCTGCTCGCCGCACGCAACAGCGATTTGGTTGCGTCCATCCTGAAGAACGATCTGATTCTGATCGATCCCCTAGAGAATCCCGATGGGCGCGATCGCTTTGTTCACAACTTCAATGTGGCCGAGGGTCTCGCGCCCGATCCGAACCAACTTGCCGCCGAGCATAACGAACCTTGGCCGGGGGGCCGCACCAATCATTACTACTTCGACATGAACCGCGACTGGTTCGCGATGACGCAGCCTGAAACGCGCGGGCGAATCGCGGCTGTGCGGGCATGGCTTCCGCTGGTGTTTGTCGACCTACATGAAATGGGATCCGACTCGACTTACTATTTCGCCCCGGAAGCGTATCCATTCAACCCGTACATCACGACGAAACAAAAAGAGAGCCTGGAATGGTTCGGGAAGAATAACTCGCACTACTTCGATCAACTAGGGTTCAGTTACTTC
>JAFAUR010001023.1 GCA_019243205.1 Acidobacteriaceae bacterium
TGTTGAAACTCTTTGATAATGTCCCCTTCATAACTCAATAGAAATGTCCCCTTAAACTGAGACCTCCAGCCAGGGAGGTCTTGTTGAACAGGACGGCTATGAACACTCGTGAGCTGGAGCGAGTGGAGGTAATGGGACGAGTCGCCAGGGGGGGACTCAAATTGCTCGATGCAGCGGTGATGCTGCAGGTGAGTTATCGGCAAGTAAAGCGTTTGTGGCGCCGTTATCGAGAGGTGGGTGGAAAGGGGCTGAAACACGGTAATGCGGGACGGCCATCGAACCGTGGTAAGCCGATGAAACTACGGCGTCGAGTTCTGAATTTGATCAAGAAAAAATACTCTGGTTCGGAGGAGGAGCGATTTGGCCCGAGCTTAGCCGCCGAGCACTTGGCCGAAGAAGATGGGATTGTGGTGGATCACGAGACGTTGCGCCGCTGGATGCTGGCGGAGCAGCTGTGGAATCGGCAGCGCAAACGAAAGAAACATTGCAAACGCAGAGAACGAAAGCAACATTTCGGCGAGCTGGTGCAACTCGATGGGAGTTTTCACGATTGGCTGGAAGATCGTGGTCCGCGTGGCTGCCTGATGAACATGGTCGACGATGCGACAAGCCACACGCAGGCGCATATGGGCAAGGAGGAGACGATCTGGGCCGCGGCAAACGTTTTACGGAGGTGGATTGAGAAATACGGAGTGCCGCGCGCCCTCTATACCGATTGGAAGAACGTGTACATACGGCAAGCGACGTCGGCCGAGCAGTTGCGGGGCGAAGTCCCAGTCACGCAGTTCGGGCGCATGTGTCAGAAATTAAACATTCGCATCATTGCGGCGAGCTCGCCTCAGGCGAAAGGACGCGTCGAAAGGAACCACGGCACGCATCAGGATCGCCTGATCAAGAAAATGCGGCGGAAAGCGATCGACAGCTACGAATGGGCGAACGAGTATCTGGAAAGTGAGTATCTACCGGCGCACAATCGCCGTTTTGCGCGGCCACCGGCCAAACCGGAGAACTATCACGGGCGGAAGCCGACCGCGCAAGAACTTCACCAGATGTTTCGGTTAGAGACGGAACGTACGATCAGCAACGACTGGGTGATCCGCCACAATGGGCTTTACCTGCAATTGCAGCCTGGGAACCGACACTATGGTCCCACCAAAAGCAAAGCTCTCGTCTGCGAGTGGGAAGACGGAACCATTCAGGTGTACTACCGCCGCCAGCGCATAGCTTTTACGGAGTTGTTGGAACCAAAGCCACAACCAACCCAGACCGTTCCTGTGCCTGCCCGTGTGCAGCCGGGGAGGAAGGCAAAGAAAGATCACCCTTGGCGGCGCGGATATCAGAACATGAAGCCTTGGATTCCAAAGAGAGGGAGCGTTGGGCCGCTCGTTGGGATACCCACTTCCGCTTCGCCCTAAAAAGCAGGGCTTCGCTTCAGTGCGCCTCCCAACGAAAACAAACAACGACTTCAATCAACATCAACCCGAAAAGGGGACATTTCTAACGAGTTAACGACGGGGACATTTCTAACGAGTCTTGACACGAGACCGTAAAAAATATTGACAAGTACCTGCTGAAACTTTTACAGTCAGCCGCACCAAATATCTTCCACGCCGTCTCTCAGGAGCGTGCATGTTGTAACTGCCACGTCGCGGCAGTCTAGGAGACCCTTGTCTATGAATCTTCGATCCGTAACATGTCAGAGTAGCTTTGCCTTCATCGCGCTTCTCGGCTTCATAGCGCCAGCAGTCGGGCAAGTGCGAGAAATCACGCCCGGAACGGAACGACCGATGTTCCGACGTTTTGCCGGTCGCGTGCATGCTGCAACGAGCAGTGTTCAACAAGCCAGAGTTGAAGCCGCCGGTACTCCCTTAACGACATGGAACGGATCATTCAGTTTTAACGGGAGTACATTCAGCTATAACATGGTGGGAACGCCACCTTCGACTGGCTCCTCGACCACCGTCGCTGTCGAAATCATTCCGGTGAAGATCGTCATCACCAACCGCCGGGGAGTTCTGACGACCTACGACCCCTCTCATGTGCTTTCAAATGGCAATACGGTAACCGCAAATACCGTGGCGTCCCCGATTTTCAGGCCCATCCCATTTACCGCCGGCGGAGTCGACATGGGCACTACCCAATACATCGATGCCTTCCAGCGCGCCAATTTCTGGGGAGAAGTGCAAAGCAATACCGGCTATCACGTCTTACTGGGAGGGCCGACGGTATTGTCAGAACAAACTCTCCGACCTTCGTCGCGCACCGGAACCACAGGGGTCGTTTTTGGCTTCAACGCCGGCCTGGTCGATATCAATTGGTTCGACGTGCAGCTACAGAATCTAATTTCGAAGCTCGGAATTCAGCCCAACA
>JAFAUR010000024.1 GCA_019243205.1 Acidobacteriaceae bacterium
GCTTACTTATAATGTGAGCGCAGGGACCTGAAGTGATTCAATTCATACACGATTCCGACCGGGAGTCCTTCGAAAACGCGCTTCGCTTCGGCCAGCGCCAAATCAGACGCCTGGTCGAAACTCATCCCGACTTCTATCCGATGTACACGTCCGAGGGCAAATGGAAGCATGACGGCCCTGCCTGGACGCATTGGTGCGATGGCTTTCTTCCCGGCCTGATGTGGCTGTTCTACCGCCATCTTGGCCCCGAACATCCCGATGCGCGGTTTTGGATGGAGAATGCGGTCCGCTACAGCAAACCTCTGGAATCCCGCAAGGCGGACAGCGATGTCCACGACCTCGGGTTCATCTTCTTTTCGGCTTTTTATCGCTGGTATCAGGTCACGCGCGATAAAAGCATCCGCGATATCGTGCTGCACGCCGGCAAGACTCTCGCACAGCGATTCAACGAGGAAGGCCAGTACCTTCGATCTTTCGTGACGGAGGATTCCGTTTTCATCGACAGCATGATGAACGTCGGATTGATCTTCTATGCTGCCCGCGAGTGCAATGACCGGAAACTGCGCGACATCGCCGTCCGTCATTGCATTACCACTCGCCGCTTTCTGGTGCGCTCCGACGGATCCACTGCGCACGAAGGCATTTTCGATCTCGAAACCGGAGAATTTCTGCGCCAGAACACGCAGCAGGGCTTCCGGGCCGATTCCTGCTGGTCTCGCGGACTCGCCTGGGCTCTGTACGGCTTTTCCACTTCGTACGAATACAGCCGCGATCCCAGATTTCTACAAACCGCCGAAGCCTGTGCCGACTACTACATCACGCACACGCCCGCGGATGGCATTCCGCCATGGGACTACAACGCGCCCCCCGAAAACAGGTCGCTGGTAGACACCTCCGCCGCTGCCATCGCCGCCGCCGCGCTGCTCCGCCTTTGCCGCCAGGGGCCCGATCCCATCAAGGGACACTTCTACTGGTCCACCGCCATCCATATCCTGCGTTCACTTTGCAATAAATATCTCGCCACCAACGACCCCGCCTGGGAAGGAATGTTGAAAGGCGGTGTCTATCACGTCAACAAGGATCTGGGCGTCGACGAGTCCGTGATGTGGGGCGAGTACTTCTTTGTTGAGGCGCTCGAAGAAGCGCTCCGCGTCATGGCGGAGATGCCGAAACGCACAGCCCCAGCGGCGCTGGCCGTGCAATAGCGCTCGCGGATCAGGAAACGCATTGCGCCAGATGCCTGATGTCCAATTGCGTGGAAGGACGCGTATCCGCTTTCAACATCGAACGCATCTGGTCCATCGCGCAGCAGTGTTCGGATTCCTGACATGCCGCTACACAGTCTGCCGGAACCACCAGTTCCAGGTCGCGCATGTACGCGTCGTTTGCCGTAAACAAGACACAGCTGTTCGTCGAAACCCCTGTCAGGATCAGGCGCTGCACGCCCAAATGCTTGAGCAAAATGTCTAAGGGGGTCTGGAAGAACCCCGAGTGCTTGGGCTTCAGTACAAAATAGTCGTCATCGGCAGGCACCAGTTGCTCGACGAACGGGCGTCCGCGCACCTCGTCCTCGAGGCAATGCTGTATCTGGTCGGCGAATTTCGATTGCCACAGCCCGAAATTGTCGTTGACGTAAATGCAGGGAATGCCCTCGCTCTTCAATCGTCTCTTCAGTTCGGCTATGCGAGGCGCAATCGGAAGCGCCTGAGCGAACAGTTCCTCTCCGCGTGGGAACTCAAAATCATTGACAACATCGATCAATAACAGCGCCGTATGGTGGGTATCGGGCGCGCTGCCGTGGAGATCGTGCTGCTTGCCCGGCAGTGTGGTCACGATTCTAATGTAACTACCGCGCCGGCTGCTCCTGGCGGAACCTGCTCGGCCCAGTGACCGCGAGCGGCGACAAAGTCGCGCATACCCAGGCAAGCAAGTAAAGCACGCCGCCGCTGATCAGCGTCGCTTGCAGACCGAAGTAAATAGCCAGGAACATCGCTGTCGCCGAACCCATAACGCTCGATGCCGCGTTGATCGCCCATGCCCAGCGAACCGCCGACGGCATGATTCCCTCCAGCATCGCGAGCCCGGTAGGAAACGGCATTCCCATGGCAAAACCGAAGGGGCTGATCAGCAGCACCGAGATCACAATCTTCACCGCCAAAGGCCACGCAACGCCGCCTTCCGTCACCGGTGTGAGAACAAATGAGAGGCCCACAATGCCGGCAACGATCAGCATCATCACAAGGCTAAGCCGCCGCCCGTCTGCGCCAACCAGCTTTTTGCTCGCCAGACTTCCGAGGCCGCTCGATAGCAGCATGGAAAAAACAATCACGGTGAGCGCGTAAGTCGGATGGCCGAGAAACAGAACAAATCTCTGAATCAACGCAATCTGAATCAGGATGTAACCGGCTCCGATAAACACGAAATACATCAGCGCTTCAATCGTTCCGCGGTCCCGCGGCAAGCTATGCTTCAGCGCCAACGGCGGCAGCGCGATGATCACCACCATCGCGAGCAGACTGATCGCCACCACGCCGAACAGAACGGGTACCGCCGAATTGATTTTGTAGTCGGCCGTGCTGCGAGATGCATGCAGGACAAACTGCAGCAGGTCGCGCGGCTGCACGGTGTAAAAGAAAAACGGCCGGTTGTCGTTCACCGGTCTGACGTCGAAGGGATAACTGTCGTAGAAATCGTCCAGATCTCTTGCGCGCAGCAGATTCCTGAACGCGCTGTCATGCGTCGTGCCGGGCCAATATACCAATTCGATGTGTCCCGTTTCTGCGATCTGCTGCATTTTCTCGAGATCCGCCCGCGAGAAAGGCTCGCGCGAAACGAGGATCGTGTCCTGCGCGCCCCACTTCTGCAAGTTCTGCGGATTCTCCCGCATCACCACGACGTTCCGCGAAGCATCCTTCTGTCCAAGGCTGCCCAAAGCAACCCGCGCAAGTGAAACAACCCGCAGCGACTCGCGCGGCGGAACAAATCCCCAGCGCGTGAAGCTCAATACGCCGTCGTCGGTCAGGTGCGACAGGTAGTCCACGAACGCTTCAGTCGTGTAGAGATTGTTCTCCGAAAGTGCAAATGCGCCGGCCGCCGTCGACGCCCACGTATCAACCAGGGTCGCCTGCACGACTTCGTACTTGTCACGCGATTGCCGAATGAACGATCGCCCATCCTCCACCACAATCTTCACCTCCGGCCGGAAGTAAAGATGATTGCTGTAATCCGGATAGCGCTTGCGCATGATGACGTTCGCGATGATCGGATTGATCTCCACACCCGTGATGTCTTTGCTGCCCGACGCGAGTGCGCGCGAGATGTCCCATCCGCCACCAGGCCCGATGACTAACGTCTTCGCTCCCGGTCGAAGCAGGTACGGAGCTCCGGGGCCGTGATACGCCAGGTCGAACTTTTCCTTTGGCGTGAGGTGCTCAAAATCGAACCGCGCCACGCCCGTCGCTGCGTCAGCGTCAATCACAATGCTCTTGAACCCGCTGCCGGGTTCCGGCTTCAGTGCGATGCGCGAGAAGCTGTTCCATTGGACGAACTCCTCATCCTTCAGCGCTTGGCCTTTCGCATACTTCACGTCGATGAGGAAGTATTTGGAGTTGTAGGTGATCAGGGCGACCAGCACCAATGCCGTTAACACGGCTAGGATGCGGCCGCGCGGCGATCGTGCGAGGTGAAACCAGATCGCTGCCGAGACTGCGAAAAGAACTGCGGTCACAATGATTGTGTTGGGGCCGCCAATCCAATTCAGCAGCGGAACAAGTACCGCACAACCCAAAGCCGCCCCCATCAAATCGAAGAAATAACTCCGATTCACTCGGTCGATCGTGTCCGCAATTACGAGGCTGATGATCGTCCCCGAAAACACAAACGGAATTGCGGCCACAAAGTACGCCGCCATCAACTCCGGCGTCGTCATATTTCCGGTTCTGCTCAGCAGAAATGACAAACAGAGGACGATGGAAACGGAATTCGCAATCGCAAGTACTCCGAGCTTGGTGTACAGCGGCATGCGCCACTCGGCGGCTACATACGAACACACACCGCCCGCACCCAGTCCGAACAATGCGATAGAGATCGCAAGAAACGCAAAATGATAGAAGTAAACGACTGAGAAAACCCGGGTCAGCGCCAGCTCGAGAATCAATGTCGAGAGCGATGTTGACAGGAGCCCAAAATAAATCTGCGGCCATTGCTTCTTCCGGGAGGACACGCTAACCTCCGGGTGAAGTAAATCAAGGGGTGACAATTTTCTATGTTAGTTGACGTCCCGCGATCCAACTCCGGACTCAACAATTGCCACTCGAGGTGGGGAAAAGATCGCGACTACTTGTGCCGGTAGGTGATCCGGCCCTTTGTGAGATCGTAGGGCGACATTTCGAGGGTCACTCTGTCCCCTGCTAAAACCCGGATTCGGTTTCGCCGCAACTTGCCGGCCAGATGAGCGAGAACCGTTCGATCTTGATCCAACTGAACACTAAACAGCCCGCTAGGAAATTTTTCAACTACTGTGCCAGTCACTTCTATGCTGTCTTCTTTACTCATTCGCCTCTTTGGTTGGATTTTTTGACGACAAGAACGCGATTTTTATGGACGCGCTGCCAAGCTGATTATAACGCAGAATACTCGATTTCGAGGACTTTTGCGCTGTGTCACCCGGACCTGGAACCTCCCGTGGCAGTGATTTTTCCGAGTGCCGTCTCAGGCTGCGCATCACTGGTTTACCCTTTAGAGCGGGACCCGATTCTTCTCCGCATATCTGGTCCGGCGGACACGGCGTGGCATCCAGGGAAAATAAAGAATTTAAAAACAAGAGCATCCTCGTTACCGGAGCCGGTCGCGGCATCGGCAAGCGTCTTGCGTTAGGCTTCGCTCGCCGGGGGGCTCGCATCGCACTCGTCGGCCGCAGCAAGGCCGAAATCGATCTCGCCCACATCGAAATCGAGCAGACCGGAGGCAACGCCCTTCGGATTCGCGCCGATGTTACCGACCCCGAACAGTTGACGCTCGCAGTAAACCGGGCACGCGTGGTCTTCGGCGCGCCAGTGGACGTTCTCATCTGCGCAGCCGCGATCGCGGGACCACTGACTCCGTTCCTGCAAACCTCCCCGAAGGTCTGGGCCGACACCATTCAGATCAACCTTCTCGGAGTGGTCCACTCCTGCCGCGCCGTCTTGCCCAGCATGATCGAAAAGCGCGCCGGTAAGATCATCGTCCTCGCCTGTGACAGCGACCAACCGCCCAAGCTGAATTTCTCCGCTTACACGACCTCCAAGACGGCCGTGGTCCGCTTCGTCGAAACTCTCGCCCCGGAGCTTCTCGATCACAACGTTCAGGTCAATTGCTTCGACCCCGGGGCTGCCTACACGAACCTGACCGACGAAATCATCAAAGCCGAGCATCGCCTGGAACAGCGCGTCGTACATGAAGCCAAGGAAGTCCGGCGAACGGGCGGCATCTCGCCTGAACTCCAGATGGAGTACGCCGCTTTTCTCGCTTCAGAACGCTCCAATCACATCACAGGCAAGCTGATCCACGTGAACGACGATTGGAACAAGCTTATGAACGCCACTCTGCGCCCCGACGCTCTCACGCTCCGCCGGCTATCGAAGTAAGCCTAGTGAGTGGAGAAGCGGTAGATCGTCGTACTCTTGAACTGCTCGCCCGGATGCAGCACCGTGCTCGGGAAGTTCGGCTGATTGGGTGAATCGGGAAAATGCTGCGTCTCCAGGCACAGCGCGGAGCGGTAACGATACGCGCCCCCGATTCCGCTGATCTTTCCGTTCAAAAAGTTGCCCGTGTAGAATTGGATCCCCGGCTGGGTCGTGTAGACTTCCATCACTCGCCCCGACTTTGGCTCTTCCACCCGCGCCGCCACCTTGCTTAAATCACCCGGACTGTCCAGCACGAAATTATGATCGTATCCGTTCGCGATCTTGATTTGCGGGTAATCCGAATTGATCCGCGATCCGACAACTGTTAGGTGAGTAAAATCGAGCGGCGTCCCGCTCACCGGAACAATCTCGCCCGTCGGAATCAGAGTGCTGTTCACCGGAGTAAACCTGGAAGCCGCCAGCATCAGGCGGTGATCTAGCACCGTCGCGCTGCCTGCCCCGGCCAGATTGAAATAGGAATGGTTCGTCAGGTTCAGCACCGTGTCCTTATCGGTCTTCGCCGAATAATCAAGCCGCAATCCGTTCTTCGCATCCAGCGAATAGCGTACGGTCACATCCAGATTGCCCGGAAATCCCTGCTCGCCGTCAGGACTCAGATAGTGCAGCTCCAATGCGGGTTCATTAGCCGTGCTGACGTCCTTCGCAGTCCAAACCCGCTTGTTGAATCCCGTCGTGCCGCCATGCAGCGCGTTCGGACCGTCATTCAACGGAATGTGATACGTCTTCCCGTCCAAGCTAAACGTTCCCTTTGCGATGCGGTTCCCGTACCGCCCTACAATCGCCCCGAAATATGCGGTGTTCGCTGGTTGCGTATAGCCTTGTAGCGAATCAAATCCAAGCACGACGTCGTCGTATTTCCCGTTCCGGTCAGGCACCTTGACCGTCGTAACCGTCCCTCCGTAATTGGTAATCGTCACCTCCATTCCGGCGGCATTTCGCAACGTATACAGGTTCACTTTTTGCCCGTCAGAAGTTTGGCCGAACGGCTGAACCGCGACATGCCCGGCCGATTTCATCGGCGGGGACGCTGCGAAGCACACGGGAAAAGAGGAAATGGCAAAAGCCAGTATGGAGATTTTCTTCATAAGCGCAGGCTGTCGGTCATCGTAGCAACCCGTTCACGTTTTTTCTTATTCTTCGTTACAATTGTTGGCGAACCTGCCCGGTTTCCAATGGAAGAGTTGGCTTCGAAGCCCACACCTGATCCGGAAATACCTGACAAGCTGTACTTTCGAATCGGCGAAGTAGCCAAGCTCGCCGGCATCAAACCTTACGTGCTGCGCTTCTGGGAAACCGAGTTTCACGGGCTCGGCCCAAAGAAGTCGGGCACCGGCCATCGGCTTTACCGCCGCAAAGATGTCGAACTCGTGCTCGAAATCAAGCGTCTGCTGTACGATAAGCGGTTCACCATCGAAGGCGCCCGCAAAATCCTGGAATCGAAACCGAAAAAAGAACCGCCCCGCCCCGCGTTGCCTGCCGGCCAGGGAGAATTGTTCCCACCGTCTTCGGCGCTCTATCGCGAAATCCGGCGTGAGCTGACGGAAATTCTCGCGCTTTTCGATCGATCGACCGACGACGCCTGACCCGCTGCGCGATATCATCTCTCGGGTGCGGCCTTCTCGGCTCCGTCCTCGTGCCCTGATTCTGTTTCTGCTCAGCTTCGCTCCGGCCCTGCGTGCGTCCGATTGTTCGGGTCTCGCTCAGCTCAGCCTTCCGCATGTAACAGTAGTGACGGCAGCACCCGTCGAAGCAGGCGACTTCACGCCGCCCTACGGCAACACCCTGCATAAGCTGCCCCCGTTCTGCCGTTTCGCAGGCGTCCTCAAGCCATCAGCCGATTCTTACATCCGCTTCGAAGTGTGGCTTCCCGCGTCCGGCTGGAACGGCAAATTCCTGGGCGCGGGCAACGGCGGATTTGCCGGCGCCATCGACTACGGAGCGCTCGGCCGCAACATCACTCACGGCTATGCCACAGCAGGCACCGACACCGGCCATGAAGCGAGCACGGTCGACGCCACCTGGGCCTATCATCATCCCGAAAAGGTGATTGACTTCGGTTATCGCGCACTTCACCTCACCGTCGCGGACGCGAAGATTATCATCCAAAATTTCTACGGCCGTCAACCCAATCACTCCTACTTCGATGCCTGTTCCGACGGCGGACGCGAAGCGCTGATGGAAGCACAGCGGTTCCCGGAAGACTTCGACGGCATTCTCGCCGGCGCCCCTGCTAACTACTGGACTCATCTGTTAGCCGGAGGCCTGAAAGGCGTCGTCCAGATGCCTCGCAATCCCGCCGCCTATCTCTCGGCGACCAA
>JAFAUR010000286.1 GCA_019243205.1 Acidobacteriaceae bacterium
GAAGTTTCGGAGCAGGAGGCTCCGTGCCCTCGCCCGTTACTAACATCACCGACTTTGCTCCGGCAAGTAATCTCATTCCATTCTTGAGGACGCGGTTCATCCAAGTGGTTCGAGCGGTTTCGGCCCACGATCCGCAATATCGCACGAGCAAGCGCTTCCGTAACATCCATCCCACGAGGAGGCCAAGTGTTGGAATATCACCAGGGATGGGGATGTGAACCACGTCGGCAGCGCGTATCTGCCGCGTAATCTTTGATAAATAATACGGGAGGCGGCCAATTACCGATAACTTGCGTCGGAAATCGGCCCCACATGGCTGATGCAGTGGAATGACATTTGCGTTTGTAGGAATGGGCAGGCCGCCGTTTCGGGGCGAGGAGCGCACGATCACCAAATCCATTTCGTCGAACAAGGAACCGATTCCGGCCATCTGTATCGGGAACCCACCGTCTGTTTTCCAAGCGCCCTGCGCATCTTGCCAACAAAACTTGGATGAAACAACACAAACTCGCACTACTGCCTCACCTGCCTAACTATAGCCTCCGGACGGCTGACCTGGATCCGGTTACTGGTTCGAAGATGATTGACCTGCTCCAGAAACGGCTCGAGTAAACGGACATTTTGCGCTCCTTGCAGAGTGATGGAGTGTGGATGGCCATATACCGTGACGATGTTTGACGAATCACTACACGCCCGGAGCATGGACTGCGTGTCCCGTCCAAAACCGCAGGGCGCGTTCAAACGGGCGCACCAGATACCCTCGATCTTTTCCAGCGGCAGTGGACGGTCGAGCCGGCGACCGATGATTGCCTCTGCTGCTCTCAGCGGCCACCCACGATAGGCTACTCGACAGAAGCGATAACCTGTCTCATACAGCGTCCGGCAGAGTACCGAAACCGTTGTATGCTTACGCCCCGCTTGGTAACGCTCTGATAAGCTGAACGAGCCACGGCGCGCGTAATCGAACGGTTGGTTGTAGGGTGGCACAAAGCAGGTAACAGGCGCCCCGATACACTGTTCCAGGGCGTCTTTACTTAGCCTCACGGTCTCGATAAGCGCCGACCCCTCAAGGCCAGGAAGCCACTCGTGCTTAAAGGAGTGGCTTGCGATTTCGTGTCCCGAATCGAAGATACGTTTAATTTGTTTGGGGTCGTGATAAGGGCGCACGCCAGGAAGCGCCGCGGCGCCAACGACCGCAAAGCACGCGGTAAGATTGTGCGCGGCAAGCAGGTCAAGCAATCGTTCTGTATTCGAGAAGTCTAGGTGTCCCCACGTCTTCGGGCCACCGTTGCTTCGCGAGCGATCGGCACCCCACTGGGTATCGTAGTCCCAGAACATCAGAAGCGTGCCCAGATTTTCATGCATGTTTGCTGCCGTTGACCAAAAGCAGCCGGTCTGGCTTCCCCACTAACAAATCAAACGTTGCCGCAAGCCGTCCTGCTATGTGCTCCAGAGTTTCCAAAGTGCGTCGCGGCACTATCACATGCCGACCGAGCATGAGTGTATCGAGCGACCACGCGTACGTGAACCATAACGTGTAAAGCAGTCGATGGTTTCTGAATCGCTGCTTGTGAATATGAAAGCGGTTCCGAATCGCCATGTAGCCAAGCCGGAACTGCGGCTCGCGCCCACCCGTTTCATGTAAGTGAACTACACGTGCTCCCGTGGCTACCGCCAGCTCACCCTCTTGTCTCATGCGCGTCGAGAATTCGAGGTCTTCGGCCTGCGAATAAGTCGAGAACCCTTCACAAAAGCCGACCACGCGCGCTCGTGCAGTATTCCACAAAGCGCATCCGCCGGGTATCCAGTCGCCGATCACTATCCGATCCGAGTCCGACACGTAACCCCACGGGACCGACAGTCCGGACCCATGATAAGTGCCAGGATGCAGGTGAGCAATCATGCCGAGGGCGCGGCGAAGACGCCACAAGGACGTTGGTTTTCTCGGTTGGTTTACGATGAGCGCGGCGATACCCGCTAATTTGCCCCGAGCGTCACGAAATGCGCGTTCCATTTCTGTGACACAGTCGGACATCAGCTTGACATCGTCGTCAAAGAAACAAACCAAATCTGTCGGGACCAGACGAAGCGCGAAGTTCCGCTGCCTGGTCAGTCCACGCAACCGAATACCCACCCTGACATATGCAAGCGGGCGCGTATTTTGGGACTCTGCGCACCACCTTCGGAGAGTGACTTCGGTTTGGTCGTCCGGGCTTGCATCGATGACCAGAACCGGATATTGGCGAGACTCGAACTGCTCGAGTGAGTGCAAGAACTTGATAACGGAGCTCGGGCGCCGGTACGTACACACGACAACGCTCACTCCGAAGCAGCCAATCGACGCTTCTTCCCAATTGTCAAAGAATGCGGCTGCCACATCATGGGCGGCCTCACGTTGCTCCAGCGTTCTAACCAGAGAATCCATACCTTTCGTGAGTCTGTGATGTCCGGGCGCGCTAGCATCGACGGTTCCCGATCAAGCCATCCGGACGAGAACAAACTTCCAAGGCATGTAAACAGGGCCGGTAAACTGCAGCCGCTTTCCGGTTTCGAGTGTGCGAGTGTATGTACCCAGCCCGCCGGCCGTAGGAACGGGAAGGTCGATGTCAATGTCGAAGTCCTGCGCGATGACCTCTTTGGCCCCATGCGCCTCACAAAAGGCACGCAATCTAGGAAAGCTGTACACGTTATAGTAGGCATGGCTCACTTCAGCCGGCCACGTGTGGTCGGTAGTTTCAATTTTGGCGTCTACGAGGAACTCTGATAGCAGCGACGTAATCACAACCCACTTGGAAGACACTGCGAGCAACTGTTCAAGAGCCTTCTCGTATGAGGGAAGCACGTGTAGAATCTGGAGCGACAACACGAGATCGAATTTTTTCCCGCCAAATAGGTCTGTTAAGTGATAAAAGTCTCCGCTTACAAGTCGCGCATGAATCTGCTGATCGGAGAACAACGTCCGCGAATGTTGAAACAAAATGTCACCCGCAAGATCGATACCCGTCCATTGCAACTCCGGGAGCAGTTGACTGAGATAGAAGATGCTGGCGCCGGCGCCGCATCCGACGTCAAGCGCACAACCGCCTAACTTCCCGGCGCGGGATACAAGGAAGCGGCCGAGCGCCTTGGTGCTGCGGTACGGCTCCCTAAATTGCCTGAGGTGGTAATCGAGATCTTGTGCCGCAACGGCTTCCCATTGTGCCTTTGGCGTCTGCAAGACTTTCTCTCTGGCAGAAACCTCCGTACTCTGTAACGCCATAGGTATTCCTTTAACTCACGAATGAATCGGATCTGAGTTAGCCCTTTCTGATCTCAATGAACTTTCCGTACACCTTGTTTTTCAAGCTCCGTTCAGCCTTCGGGATAGCGTTCCAGCCATAAGGGATGCTGTCATAGACCATCAGCAATTTCCCTGGAGCGATCTCAACAAAGTCGGTGTATCGCGTGCTCATACCGCGGAAGATCTCCACCGGCTTGGACCAGCTAAATCCCTTCCCATCTGAGCTGACCGTCAAAACCACCGGGCCAGGTCGTCCGAAGGACAAGGCGAGCATGCCGTTCGAAAGCAGACGAAGTCGTGGCGCGACGCCTTTGAATGGCGTGGGTTGAGGCTTAGTCCAGCTAAGCCCATCATCGAGAGATCTTGTGTACCCTAAATATTGGCCGGTTCTAAAAACGACAAAAAGCGAGCCGTTTGCCAGCCGCACCATCCCCGCTTCGTTTGGCCCTTCGTCTCCCGTCCAGGATGACGCCGAACCCTCCTCGACGGCGGCAATCACCGATATCTCCTTCCACGTGATGCCCTGGTCTGTCGAACGCATTAAAACTAATCGCGTGGAGCGCGCGTCCGATGTCAGATTGTAATAAAGAGTGCTAAGCCAGCATCCGTTCTTTGCCTGGATAATCTCTCCCCAAGGATTCACCATCGGCAGTTCGCGTCCGAGCAGCCTAGTGTCTTCTCTCGTGCGCCCGGTAACCTTGGCAGATTCGGTTTTGGCGGGTCGCGTCAGCTGTAGCAAACTACGTTGCTGCTCGAAATGCATTCCTTCCGCCGAGAATCTCGAAAGTGAAGTTACAAATTGCCTCGAACCGGTCCCCGGAACGGGATCTGCGGAATCATATCCACTTCCCAAGACCCAAAGCTCTTCCTCGGGGCTCTGCGTGTAAGCAGCGTCTACGTTCCCGCCAGCGCCTAACGAATATAGCCGCGTCCAGCTCCGGCCACCATCCTTCGAGATTGTGTACGCCGAGCACTCGCCAGCCGGATTTCTGTCATCGGGACTTATGCGCACGGTTGTCAAAAGCGCTCCCGAGCGGAACCGATGAATCGTTGGGAACCAGCAGTATCCGAAGGAGCTCGCAATTTCGACTGTTTCGCCAATCTCGGTGCGAAGCTCCGATGTACATCTCAGATTGTTTACGTCAGCATTCCAGAAATTCAGATCCCGCGCATTATGGCTTTCCGCCGCGCGATGAAGACGGGCAGCTTCAAGTTTGGGATACCAACGGCTCGCGGTTGCCATGGTGACCATCACCGTCGCCAGCCCCACGGCGCAAATGGTTCCGAGCGCGATGCTGAGCTTCACCTGAGGTTAGCCACCGTCGTTAGCCGTAAGTGCTGCCGCCTGCAGCAAGATCTCACCATCCGGCTTTGAGTTCGTCTGCGTAAACGTCACGATTAAATGTTGTTCGGGCGAGCCCGCTCGGTATACGAATTTGTACATGCGTTCTGCCGTTTCAGTTGTGCTCGAAAAAGACGGATCGATGTAATCGTCTACGCTGCTGTCGGTCAGCTTGGCCTGGATTTTGGCGTCTGCGCCCCGTACTCCGACATAGACGATGAGTGTCCGTACGTTCAAACCGGCAGCCGCCCAGATCGCAAACCCGTTTCCTTTGCCAGCTATTGAGGCTCCAGACCGAACCTCGCCTGCAGATTCTGTTGGTGTTCCATCACTCCACGTGAATGCTAAGGGGAGGCGCGTACTGTCGCGGACAGACATTTTTCCAACCGTCGCGTAATAGGCTATTTGGTTACCGCCCGACGCCTTGTGGTTGGCGACTGAAGCCGAAGTCCAGTGTTCCCAGTCGAACGTTCCGATCTGGCTAAGGTCTTGTACGCCGTTCACCCGTTTGAAGGTACCGGTCAGCAAACCTTTACCGGCGCGAGTTGGTCCGGCACTACCTTTCGCCTCCGCGCTCTGGATCCCGCCTCCGCTTTCCGCCAGGCAATACGGCTCGATGCGGAAGCCATCGGTTGACGTCTCCACCCACAAGATATTGCTAATTGCACCGTCTCGATGAATCCCTCGATAACTCGTGTGCACCGCAGGGTTCTGTTTGCACGCACTCCTGGGTCCGAACTGAAGGGATGCGTCCGGTGAATGATACAGCCAGAAACGTCGCGCAACATCTACAGGCCAACTGGAACTTGCTTTAACGGTGCACGAGAAATCCGCAAAGCACAATGCGCTACTCGAAAGTACCGCCACCACGGGTCCGGAACCAGCTTCTACGTAAGGCTTCAGAGCGGAGCCAATGGTCGACAGCGTGTGTTGACGCCGAAAGCCGGTCCAGACCTGCGTCATCGCGTTGTAGCCCACAAGTAAGGCGAGCACGCTCACAACCACTGGCCGCAATCGGCTACGCACGAATGCAAAGCACAAAGATGCCGTCAAGCAAGCAGCTACAGGCATCACTGGAATGTAAAATCGGCTAAACGCTTCATTCTGGTCAGCAGCTCCCGTCGGAGTCCAAAGAGTGTGGCTGTAGACAGCCGGCGTAAGCCCTGCCAGAAGCGCAATCAACAGCGTCCCTATGGCTCGTTTCGGGTGAAGGGCCTCCGCATTTTCGTTGCGCAGAGCTGCATTTACCGCGCACGTGAACAGAATCCCGATGAAGAACGAGATCAGGAGCGTCTTCGTTCCCCAACTTAAGTACACGTTACCGAGCAGCGTTCCATAAGCACCGATGACAGCATGCCAGGTATCCGAAAATAGCTTTGGCAGTAAACCCTGCAGCCGCCGAAAAGCCGGATCGCCGGCACTCGGTGTGCTATGCGCAACAGCCCGGTTCATGAAAATTCGATACGCCATCCAACTCGCGGCCGTGATCGCCAGCAAGCCCCAGATTGCTCGCCGCCTGTGCTCCGGCAGGGCACGATTCTCTTCGGCAAATTCGAAACGGATTGCGAGCGTGAGCACAACCGTTCCGATCGAAAGGCCGTAGTCCCCGAACCAGACCGAGAGCGCGAGCAAGAGAGCCGCCGTGCCGTATAACAGACGCGAACCATGCCTGTCAAAATAGCGCAAGATCAAGAACAGGGCGACATATGCCAGCATTGCGCCTAACACCGCGGTAGAAATAACGGTAAGAGCTACTGGCTGCAAGAGTACGACGACAGGTGCAATCGTGAGACATGCTACGAATGGCGCATAACCACGATGTTCTGGGCACATCCGAATCCACAGATAAGAGCCAACCAGCCCGAAACAGGCCCACATAAGACCGTTCAGCAGCATCGCCATCGGCCAGAAATAGACCCCGCATACTTCAATGAAGGACCGCCAAAGCAGCGCAGAAATCGGACTATCTGTGTACCCGTTGATAATCTCCTTCGCGCCAAGCTCGCGCATGACCATGAGCAGCGACCCATCATCGGCCTCGGGAAACGACACGACCGCGGCAACGGTGAATATCGCGCCTAGCAAGCCAGCGACAACCGCCGACCTCCTCAAGTGCAGACGAACCAGGCTGTCGCCTAACAACGGTGATGCTGATGCCTTCGACTCGACTGACCCCGCGTAATCAGACGCGACTTGTCCGTCAATCGTTCTTAGCGAGGTGGGTGTCATCTTCGCGGCTATGTCGTTTTCCAAGTGAATACTGGCTTTCGAGTGAGGCGTGGGCGAGCGAACATACCCCGGCTAAGCCGCAACCATCTGGTTCACCCAGCTGGGAGGCAAACCTTTCGTTATCTCAACAGCCCCGAAATCCTGACTTTTCCTACTGCCCACCGACTGCGCCCATCGGGCCATCCGCTCTATTCCCTGAGTAAGCGCGACCGGTTCGCCGGCGCCAAAAGTTTCACGGCATTTCCCGTGCGCCGCGTAGGCGTGAAGTACCTCTTTCCGTGCCGGGACATGATTGATCTCAGGCTGAACACCGAATGCGGCGGCGACCACGCGAGCCAGTTCGTTTATCGAATACGGAATATCCGCTCCAACGTTAAACACCTGGTTGTATCCCGCGTCGCGTTCCACACTGCGCGCGATGACGGGTGCCACATCATCGATATAGCTGAACGCGCGTGTTTGAGTGCCGTCTCCAAAGATTGTAAGTGGCTCCCCGCGCATAATCTGATTCATAAAGATGCCAAGCACATTTCGATATCGATCTCCGATATTCTGGTGCTCGCCATACACGTTATGAGGCCTGAACACTATATAGTCGAGGCCGAACATCTCATGAGCGGCTTTCAGGTCAAGTTCCACCGCATACTTGGAGATACCATATGGATCCTCCGGACACGGGGTCAATTCTTCCGTCATCGGAAGCTGGTTCGGGCCGTACACCGCGATTGATGAAGTAAAAACGAAGCAGCGAATATTGTGCTTGACCGATTCATTGATGAGGTTTACGCTTCCCACGAGATTATTCGCATAATTGAAGCGTCGAATAAAGTGGGATAGCCCCTCCGCAGCATATGCGGCCAGATGGTACACGTAGTCGAACTTACCCTCCTTAAACAGCCGCTCGATGATGACTTGATCCGTTACCGATCCACAAACGAAGCGTGCTCCTTGAGGGATATGATCGAGAAACCCACCGCTCAAATCGTCAAGCACAACGACCTCGTGCCCTAGATTCAGACAGTGACGGGCAACGTGGGAGCCGATGAAACCGGCACCACCGGTTACAAGTGAACGCATAGAATCCCTCGAGATAGAATTGCTTAGTTTGCGATAAACAAGCTCCCGGTGTGAACCGGTTCGCTACAAATCGGCGCAAGTGACATCTGACGTGTTTTACCCGTCAGTCACAAGCAACACACAGTACGTGCAACTGCGACTAGCAAATCAAGTCTGCGGCTTCCGCCCCTTCAATTTCTAGTCCGCAACTCTCGTTGCTTGGCTTGGAGAGCCAGATCGTGTCTGGGGACCGCACTCTGTGCCGCTTGGTCGGCATAGCAATAGGGCTCAACCGTGACCCTATCGTCAGTCATCTCCACCCACAACACTTCCTTGACAGCCCCGCGCCGTGAAATGGAGCGAATTCCTGCATCAATGGTTTGTGCACCCTTGCATTCGTTTCGCTTTCCGACGTGCTCCAGAGCTTCACTCGGCTTATAAAGCCAGAACTGCTTCGACAAATCTTTTGGCCAATACGTGCTCGCCTTAGCGGTGCAGACGTAATCTGTAAAACACAAGTCTTCGGTCGATAATACTCCTAAGATATTGCCGTTCGACGACTTCACATACGGTCTCAACAGGGCGCCAACCGCTTGCAAGGTCCGTTGCTGACGATAAGCGTCCCAGAACTCGTTCAGGAGAGCAAACCCGACTAACAACCCTATTGCTCCGCATACTAGAAGCCGGAAGCGCAAGCGCACTAGCAGTAAGAGGAGCAGCGTCGTGAAACAAGCTGCTAAAGGCATAACGGGAATGTAGAAGCGGCTGCCAAACTCCACCTCCCGTAGCCTGTCTGAGACCCAGTAAGGACGCATCAACGCGATCGGAACCAGGCCGATCAGAACAGCCAGCCCGATGGTCCAAATGTCCGATCGCGATTCCATCAAGGGCTCCTTCGATTCAGTGATGTTCGACACCAGAATCCACGCGAAGATACACCCGAACGCGAGCGAAAGAGATAATGTTTTCGATCCCCAGTTCAAATGGAAATTCTCCACTAGGGCGCCGTATGCCCCGAATGTCGCGTGCCAGAATCGGGAAACCAGTGCCATTGGGAAGCTTGCGATTACACGAATGCTATGCAGCTTGGCCTCTGGGTCCATTGCGGGCCTGTACGAATTATCGCTGGTGAAATGGTAAAGGACGTAACTCCCTGCTGTTACCGCCAAGATCACCAGCGCAGATCGCCGGGCGCGTCTCAGGGTTTGAAGGTCCCAGTCTTGTCTAGGGCCACGAGCGAGTAAGACTACGATACTGAGTGCCACGCAGACTCCGTACTCGCTTAGAAGGATTCCGAAAACTATAAACGCCAATGCCGCGACATACCGCCATGGCGCGCCGACTTGCAGGTACTCAAGAATCAGGAGCAGGGCCGAATAGCAAAGAATGGCAGACAGAACTCCGATGGAGCTGATGGTTAGAGTCGTCATCTGCACGTGCAGCACGACCGGCGCCGCGCTCAGGCAGCCAACTAAGGGGGCGTAGCCCGATTGACGTGGGAACAGGCGAGCCCATAAATACGCGGACAGCATCCCAAAAGCAGCCCAAAAGATAGCGTTGAGAAAAATTGCGAGGGGCCAAAAGGCCGCACCGGCGACATTTGCCAGCCCGTACCACATCCATCCGACCAAGGGCCTGTCAAGATACCCGCTCAAAATTCCTCTGGGCCCGAGTTCTTTCATAATTAGGAGAAGGTAGCCGTCGTCAGTCGCAGGGAACCCCGCCGCAGCACCCACCGAGAAAATGACGCACATCACGCCAACGACCAAAGCCGCTCGCTTGAGCTGCGGCCTAACTAGGGTGTGATTGAAAGAGAAATCCACAACTCCGTCGGACACGGCCTCTGGGTTAGTGAATGTGCGGTCGACCGGATGGGGCAAGTGAGATCTCATCGGAGTTCTTCTGCTATAACGCAACAATCGTGATGACAACAATAACGAACGCTACAACAAAGCTGATCTTGTCCTTCAGAGCGAACAAAACGGGGTCTTCATCTACCTCACCACGATGGGCTATGAGCCAGAACCGGCCAATCCAATAGAGCAAACAGGGGCAAATGAGCCACAACCACTCCGGCTTCGAATACAACTTTTGAACATCAGGGCTGTTGATGTACAGGGCAAGCAGCATGACCCCGATGTATCCGGCTGCAGCGCCTAGCGTACAAAGCATCGGCTCATCAACGGGCGTGTACGCCCGGCCGGGCACTACGGCTCTTTGCGGGTCGAGCCGCCGCAACTCGGAGACACGCTTTGCAGACGCCAGACTGAGGAAAACAAAGATGGAGAACCCGAGTGTCCACGGTGAGATCACGATCGGTCTGACAGCTCCTCCTGCCAGCACGCGAACGGTATAGAGAGCCGCGAGCGTCACCGCGTCTAGGAACAGTAATTTCTTGAGCCGATAGGAATAAAGAAAAGCAGTCAACCAATAGGAAGCTAGCCAGGCCCGGAAAGAAATTGGCTGAACAAGCGCAGCGAGCGTACTGAGAACAAGCAAAGCTATCGTTAGCACGATGCCGACTGAGGTTGACAGATCGCCGGAAGCGAACGGGCGGAAGCGCTTTTGCGCATGTTTTCGGTCGAAAGGAGCATCGAGAAGGTCGTTCACTACGTACACGCTAGACGCTGCGAAACAGAAGGCCAGCAGAGCCACACCTTCCCGAACACTCACCTGAGAAAGGCGGTGTGAGAGAAAGTACGGAACGAAGATCAGGGCGTTTTTGCTCCACTGGTGGATGCGAATCGCTCTCAGAAGGAGCTGGACAGGGTGACCCGATTTCTGGCAGACGATGCTTAGGCGAATCGAACTCCGTCTGAGTCGTCGCAGGAGAAGACGCGACGGATTCACGACGACGGCCTCGTGCGCCGCCAGCCAGATGGGAATGTCTCGGACGCCGTTGCCTACGTAATCGAAGCCTTGGTTCCCAAAGCGCGCTTGAATCGCTCGGCGTTTCGCTGCCCCCACGAGATTCGTTCGACCGTCACTAGCCAGAACGCCCATAAACACGCCAAGATGTGCTGCAACATCGTTTGCGACACGCTCATCCGCACCTGTCGTCAGGTAGATCGGCCGACCAGCTTCGCACTCCGCCTTCAAATGGGCAAGAAGCCCTTCGTCATAAGGAAGCATCGTCACGTCGAAGCCAGGCAGAGCACACATCCTTTTTTTGAAATAAGCACGGCCTCGACACAACCACCAGAGACACGACAGCGGAAGGCGCCTGGATCGAAGCAGACCGAGCACGATCTCATGAAGGGTGTCGGTGCGGACGAGTGTCTGATCAAGGTCCACACATAAGGGACGCGACAGTGCAGCGGGCATTAGGACTACGAACCGGGAGCCGTTTTCGCTATAACGCAGATTGAGACCTGTGGCGATTTCGTACCGTGAGGCTTAGGAAATGCAGGGTCGCCGGATCGGAACGATTACAAAGAAGGCGGCAGAACTGCTGAGCTAATCGCGTGGATAGAGATCGTGTACTCGCACCAAGCCCAAGTAACGATTCTCCTCGTTGACAACCGGCAGAACGGAAATCTGCGATTCTCTCGCTTCCATCAGCACCTCCGCTTGCTTGAGGAGGGCTCCGGGCGTTATCGTGACAGGTTGCAGCGTCATCACGTCTGTGGCGGTCAAGGCACGGATATCTTCGTGCTCCTGAAGGGTTCGCCTCAGGTCTCCGTCCGTAATTATTCCGGCAAGTGAGCCGTCGGTATGGACAACGCACGCGGCACCCAATGGATAACGAGTCATCGCAATCACTACGTCTCGCAGCCGATCACCGGGCCCGACACATGCCGTATGCTTTGCATGGTGCATGACGTCCGCTACCGACAGCCAGAGATTCCGTCCCAATTGTCCTGAAGGATGGTAGCGCGCGAAATCATTTTGTCCGAAGTGCCGCGCGTGCATAAGTGCTATTGCAAGCGCATCTCCAAGGCCAATCGCGGCAGTGCTGCTTGAGCTCGGAACGATATCAAACTCGTCTGCCTCCCGATCGACTCGTGCGTCCAGAACAATGTCCACGAGCGCGGCAAGGGGAGAACTGAGATTCCCCAGAATTCCAATCAAGGGAGACCCCAAAGCGCGCAGCATGGGAACGAGTTCAATCAGTTCCTTGGTGGCGCCGCTCTTAGAAACCAGAATGGTCGGGTCCCGCTCACAGTAGACGCCAAGATCTCCATGCCTCGCTTCGACAGCATGCAGATAGATGGCTGTGGTACCTGTGCTGCAGAACGTGGCAGCCATCTTATGAGCTATATGACCGGATTTGCCCAGTCCGGTAACTACGACTTTCCCGCCACAGCTCAAAATCAGATCAACAGCTTCGGTGAACCGACGATCCAACCTGTCAGAAATCGCTAAAAGGGCTTCGGCTTCGGCTGTAAGCACATTTCGCGCAACTCGGGCGTAGTCCGCTACTTGAAGGGATTCAGAGAAGCCGTTACTCGCGGTAGAGGTTTGCAAACGCATTCAACACCCAGCCGAACGGATCGGAACATTGTCCGCATTACGGCCTTCACTATGATTCATAGCTCGGTCGTAGCGATCGTACAACGTCGCTAACCATTTCTGGTCGATACCTACCGAAGCACTCCAGAATGACCGTCTCCAGGGGCGCAACGTGCGATCAGGTGCGATACCGAGTGTCCGTCTGACCGTATGTCGGAGGTCACGCTTGTACGCACCGCGACTTCGATCTTCTATCGCACGAAACATCTCGCATGTGCGCTTCTGGTGTGCATCGGTGTATGTCTCGCCGGTGATCTCGCGATGAATCCGCTCCGCGCAGCGCCTTGCAGCCTTGCCGTCGACCCGGTGATAGTATTTCTCGAGATAGAAGTTCCGGGCCTCACGCTGGCTACTTGGAACCGGTTTTCCCTCCAGGTAGTCTGCAATGACACGAGCTGTTTCATCCACGGTAAACACGGAATGGTTGCCTTGGGCCTGCTCCAATGGAGCCCACACCGTCTGAAATTCGCCCACCTGCAATTCCAAGACCGGCTTCCCTTGAGTCCAGAACTCAATAGCGGTTGTACAGCCTCGCTGTAGAAGCACATCACAGTGAAAAACAAATTCCTTGATTGGGATATTCGGCGCGATGAAAATGTTCCGGGCTCCTCGCGCCCAATCGGTATAGAACCTACGGTTTTCCAGCGGATGAACCTTGACAAGGAAATTCCATTCCGGAGATCGATCTGCTAACTCGAGGACGATCCGCGAATGTGTCTCTAACTGCCGGCGTTCGTCTTCAATCTCGACTCTAACGTCGGATTCGCTGAATCCGTTATTTCGCGTCAGATGTCGGATATAGCGCTCCAGATGACCACTCCGTCTATTGTAATTACTGGTGCTCGTTGACCAGAGCACTACCGGCGCTTCCACATCCCTGATCCCCATACATTGAAGGAATGTGGAGCGGTCCTGGAGCCCTGCGATGCTTTCGTCTGCATAGAAATCGAATCGCGGACAACCAGTCATTTCAACGCGTTCTTTGGACATCAGGCGCTGCCCGACAACAGCATCTGCCACGACTTTTCCCCATGCCAAATAGCAGTCCACCAGCTCGCATCCGCCGTTGAACGCTCCGGCCAGCCGCAGCAGTCCTTTCTCGTCAGGAAAGACGCCGGCGGTCGGCAGAACACATACCTT
>JAFAUR010000607.1 GCA_019243205.1 Acidobacteriaceae bacterium
TCCACGCATGATCGGTCAGACCCTATCGCACTATGTCATCGATTCGAAACTGGGCGGCGGTGGGATGGGTGTTGTCTATAAGGCCGAAGACATCCGTTTAGGCCGATATGTAGCCCTCAAGTTTCTGCCGCAGGACGTAGCGCGCGATCCACAGGCGCTCAGCCGGTTTCAGCGCGAAGCGAAAGCGGCCTCTGCCCTGAACCACCCGAATATCTGCACCATCTACGAAATCGACGAACAGGATGGAACCGCGTTTATCGCCATGGAATTTCTGGACGGGCGGACGCTGAAGCATCAAATCTTAGGGAAGCCGCTCGATACCGATTTGCTGCTGACGTTGGCCATCGAGATTGCCGACGCGCTCGATGCCGCTCACTCCGAAGGGATTGTCCATCGGGACCTCAAGCCTGCCAACATCTTTGTTACTAAACGCGGGCACGCCAAGATTCTTGACTTTGGCCTTGCGAAGATCAGCAAGGCCTCGAGAGGCGACACAGACACGCTGACAAGCGACGACGAGCGTCTCACCAGTCCTGGTTCGGTGGTTGGCACGGTCGCTTATATGTCGCCGGAGCAGGCACGTGCGAAAGAGCTGGATGCGCGCACCGATCTGTTCTCATTTGGAGCGGTGCTGTATGAAATGGCCACCGGACAGTTGTCGTTCCGTGGCGAGAGCACAGCGACGACTTTCGATTCGATCCTGAACAGGCGGCCGGCGCCTGTCGTGCGCTTCAATCCTGATGTGCCGGTCGCACTGGAACGGATCATCGAGAAGAGTCTGGAGAAGGACCGCGAGTTGCGGTATCAGAGCGCAGCGGAGATGCGTGCCGATTTGCAGAGGCTGAAACGAGACAGGAGCAGCGGATCTCTGGCGGCTGCAGGTTCAGGTTCGGTGGCGGCGGCACCGGAGCGCGGAGCTCAGGGCGGGATGCCTCCACCTCCTTCCGGATCTGTCCCGGCAGTCGCGATCGCTGGATCATCGACCCCTGGTCGCACCGTGGCTACAAAATTGCGCGCCAAGTGGTTGAAGCTTGGCGTCGCAGCCGCGATGCTGATAATTCTGTCGGCTGCGGCAGGCCTGCTCTACTATCGTTCGCACCGAAGCAGGCACTTGACCGCAACCGACACGATCGTACTCGCGGACTTCTCAAACTCCACAGGCGACCCTGTCTTCGATGACACCCTTAAGCAGGCGCTGGCGATTGACCTGGCCCAATCACCTTTCCTTAGCGTCATCTCTGACCAGCAGATTCGCCAGATTCTTCCCTTGATGAATCAGCCACGCGATGCTCCGCTCACCGCACCGATCGCTAGGGAGCTCTGTCAAAGGGCAGGGAGCACAGCGGTTCTGAATGGCTCCATCGCACAGATCGGCACACGGTTTCTGCTGACTCTGGAAGCGGTCAGCTGTTCGACTGGACGTGCGTTATCCAGCGTGGGAACGCAAGCGAGCGATAAGAACCACGTGCTCGATGCCCTCGGACAGGCCGCATCGGAGATTCGAAGCAAGCTCGGCGAGTCGCTTGCGACCGTGAAAAAGTTCAACACGCCTCTGGAGCAAGCAACAACCTCTTCCCTCGAGGCGTTGCAGGCTTACAGCCGGGGATGGCGTGCGAACGATGCTGCCGAAGCGATCCCCATGTTCGAGGAAGCGATCCGCTTGGACCCGAATTTCGCAATGGCCTATGCCTCACTGGGGACGAGCTATTACAACGTCGGGGAAAAGAGAGCAGCGTCTCAATACACCGAAAAGGCGTATGAACTGCGGCGGCGAGTCAGTGAGCGCGAGAGGTTCTATATCGAAAGTCACTACACTGCGTGGGTAACGGGCAACCTGGAAAAAGGACGCGAGAATTATTATCTCTGGGCGCAAACCTATCCGCGCGACTGGGTGGCTCGCAATAACCTGGGCATCACATACTTCAACCTGGGGCAGTACGAGACTGGCTTTAGAGAAATTGGTGCGGCCCTACAACTCGATCCTGGAGGCTGGCTGGTTAATGCGAATATCGTCAACTCATACCTTGATTTGAATCGCCTGGAAGAGGCTAGACTCGCAGGGAAACAGGCCCAGGCAA
>JAFAUR010000910.1 GCA_019243205.1 Acidobacteriaceae bacterium
TTGCTCCGATGACGCCCACCATCGCATTAAGCCGCGTCACGATGTCTTTCATCGTCGAGGCTTGGGCATTCAGCTCCTCAGCTGCCGACGCACTCTCTTCAGCGCTCGCGGCTGCTTTTTGCGTGACCTGCTCCATCTGAACGATGGCTTTGCCAATCTGCTCAATGCCGCGCGATTGTTCCTGACTTCCGAGGTTCACCTCATCGACCAGGGTCTTAATCTGCGTCGATTGCTCGGTGATAGCGCTAATCGCCTTCGCCACGTGGTCGACCTTGAGCTTGCCGTCGTTGGATTTGGTAATCGATTCTTCAATCAGAACCGCGGTGTCTCTTGCCGCTTGTGCGCAACGTTGTGCGAGATTACGAACCTCATCGGCAACCACGGCAAATCCCATACCGGCTTCTCCGGCGCGCGCTGCTTCGACAGCCGCGTTCAACGCCAGAATGTTGGTCTGGAATGCGATCTCATCGATGACCTTGATGATTTTGGAAATTTTGTCGCTCGAGCTGTTGATCTCTCCCATCGCAAGGACCATTTCCTGCAACGAGCGATTAGTATCTGCAAAGCGCGCATCCGACTGCTTTACCAATTCGGCTGCCGAATGTGAGTTCTCGCTGTTGCGGCGCGCCATGGAGTTGATCTCTTCCGTAGAAGCGGATGTTTCTTCAAGCGATGCGGCCTGCTGCGATGTCCCTTCCGCAAGCGATTGGCTGGCGCTCGAAACCTGTGTTGCCGCCGACGATACCTGATTGGCGCCGTGTGCGATTTCCTGCACCAGATCGCCCAGCCCCTTTGTAATACTGCGGCTGACGAAATATCCCAGACCGAAGCAAGCGGCGGCCGCGATCAGGGCGATGAAAAGAAGTGTGCCACCGCTGATGAACATGCCCGTAACGCCGACGGCGATCACAACGGCCGTCTTTACGGCAGTCCCGACCAGAATTTTCTTTTTGACATTCATATGTTTTGTGTTTACTTTCCCCGGAGTGGCTTATGCGTGAACGGGTGCCGGCTCGGACTTTCTCATGCCGTCGAGACCGTGCAACTCCTGACTGGTCATCACTTCGTCGATGTCGAGCAGCAACTTCACCTTGCCTTTTACCTTCGCCATTCCGAGCAGGTATGGAGTCGTGACTCCCTGGCCGAAGTTCGGTGTGTCTTCCACATCGGACGCCATAATGTTCAGCACCTCCGCAACGCTGTCGACCACAATGCCCATCAGCATTTTGGTAGCGTTCTTCTCAACCTGCACGACGATGATGCAAGTACGCTGCGTGTATTCCACCTCGGGCAGTCCGAACTTCAGGCGCAAATCGACGACGGGAATCACCTTGCCGCGCAGATTGATGACGCCGCGGACATACACGGGAGTCTGAGGAACCGCAGTGATGTCCTGAACGCCCATAATCTCGCGGACTTTCAAGACCTGGATGCAACACTCTTCCCCGTTTAATTCAAAGACCAGGTACTTACCCGACCGTGCGTCCGCCTGAGCGGCGGTGACGCGTTCATTAGCTGCGATTACGCTTGACTGCACGTGCTCTCCTTAAAAACACTCTCTAGCCTTCCGCCCGTACTTTTAGTAGAGGCGCAGGCGCTCATGAAACTTGGTGGCGATTCGCGCGAACAAATTCGACTCAGTTTGTTCTGAGGAGTCGACCGCGCCCTTTGCGCTATTAGCGGAACTCAGGCGACAAGCGCCGGAGCTTTTTCCAGCGCCATCCATAACGTCATCGTTCCTTCTTCAAGACCAAATGTGTAGCCGATCGAATCCGGGTACTGCCGCCAATCGGTGTTCGCCGGATCCACTTCCGGATGCATGAGTTCGAACCGCGCACCGGCTTCGATGCGGCTTAAAACCGACCCGCAGAACATGTTCGTGAGCTCGCAAGTCACCTCACCCGCCTGCGCATCGGAAACTTCCGACTCATCTAGCCCCAGGAAACTTGCCGCGATCATACGTCCGGTTGCAAGCGGTGTACGAACCCCGAATCTGCCCGATGGCCGGCCGCGGAAACTCAGTTCTGCGCATAGGAGTGTTCCGGACGCCTCTTCAGAGTTCTCCTCTGCCACGCCTGTGAAGAACATCGTTTCGAGGACTTCGCTCGCCGATTCGAGAAAGATCCGTTGCAAATCAGTTGCCTGCATACGCGACTCCCAAAACTTTTTCGAGCTCTTCCCGAAGTTCTTCCGGCTGGAAGGGCTTCTTTACATAGCCTTTTGCGCCGAGCGCGATCATCTGCCGAACCCGGTCCTCAGTGCGGTCTGTCGATACGACGATGACCGGAATCGCATGCAACGATTCGTCGGCAGCAAGATTCTGCACAAACTCCTGGCCGTTCATTACGGGCATGTTGATGTCGGTGAGAACGACGTCAACCCACTCCTTCGACAGCAGGTCAAGAGCTTCTTGTCCATTGCCAGCTTCGTGGCAGACGCCCATGTCGAAGCCCGACAACTCCAGCACTCGCTTCACAAACGAACGCATGGCGGGTGAATCGTCAACAATTAAAACCGTAAATGCCATTAGATTGCCTTCCTCATTCCAGGAGCCACGCGTGGCAGTTCCTGCTCCGGCTGCCCAGCCTCTCGAAGCATCACTTTCCCCGAGCTGACTTCCAACCGTACCGTTCGCGAAACCATCCCGCCCAGGTATTCGGCCTGAACCAAAACCCCGGCTTTCCAAAGAATTTTTCGCATTGCCAGACAGTTCCGCTTGCCGATATTGAAAGTGCCCTGGGTATCCATCATTTGGGCCCCTCCGGCGACCGTTACCGCCAGCCGTTTTTTGTCCGCGCCAAGCTGGTATGCACTGCGGAACAAGATCGGGATGCCGGTGTCGGCGAACATGAGTGGATTTTTCTCCGCTTTTACCGGATCCAGGCTCGATTCGGGCAACATGAAATGCAGCATTCCGCCAACGCTCGCTACCGGATCGTGAATGATCACCGCAATGCAGGATCCGAGGGCGTACGTAACAAGCACACTATCGGCGTCTTTCGAAACTTGACAATCGCCGATGCCGATCACGACATTGTTCACTGATTACCTCTTGCCTCCAACACGCATTCCGTTCGGGCCTCGGCCGCCCGAGTGTAGGTTGCTGAATCTCTTTGCCTCAAATATCTTCTCCAGGGCTTTGCGGCGATTGCCCATAGCCGGTCCGGATGGCCGCATCGATGCATGCAAGCACGCTCTTTCTGCAAGTTCATATCGGACAATCCGTCCGTATGTTCAGAACCCGATTCTTGTTTTCGAGCCATAGGGCTTATCGGTGAGAAACGTCGTTGCCTCTAGGCGCGACATCAGGTTCTTAAGCTGTTCGTGGGATGGGAGCAGGATTCGCAAGCTCAGATTATTCCGAGCGTCGGCAAAGCATAGGAGCGCGACGATTAGCCCCCGTCTTTTCGGAATCGCAGCGATTTTCTCGGTGTACTTGCCACAGCGACAGCGCGGCGCGTCTGAAATCGGGCGCCGCCCT
>JAFAUR010000933.1 GCA_019243205.1 Acidobacteriaceae bacterium
CAGCGGAACGACGCTGTTGAACCGACACAATCGGGAGACGCTCGATGAGGTTTATCGTCACGCGTTTCGGATTCTACTTAGCGCTTGTGCTCGCGGTCGGGGCGGTGGATGCAGCCGCCACGACAATTGACTTCGATGCCCAGGCGGCCAGTCGGGGCGGTAATTTAACCGGCATTCCAGACGCCCCGCTAACAATTGGCATTGCCACATTCACCGGCGGCGAGTTATTGAATGCTGAGATTGGGTTGAATGCAGATCAGACCGGAGTCTATGCGACCGAGGGCCTTTTCGGCTCAGGCGAAACCAATCCTTTGGTTATTACGTTTGCATCGCCGGTCGAGGATTTCAGCATCTTCGTCGCGAATGGTGAAGATACGCGGAACTATACCGTTTCAGATGACCTCGGCGATTCAGTTACAAAGTCGCTGCCCTCGGCCGGTGCCGCGGGTTCAGCTACTTTCTCGTTGTCTGGCGGCGCAATTACAACTATCTACGTTACTTCCGGGAACACCGATGGCTGGGATTTCGCGATCGACAATACCAGCTTTGCCACCCCGACGTCAGTTCCGGAACCTGGCGCATTATTCCTGGTTGGCGCTGGTTCGATACTTATTGCTTGTGTTCGGTGGAAGCAGATGGACGCGTTGTTTCGCGAAAAAGCGTCGGGGCCTGACGAATCGCCCGAATCTAGAGACGTTCCTTAACTATCTCGCGGCGGACTGCCGCTCGTCAGATTGATCGTTATAATTTTCAGGCCTTCCTCTTCCTTACCAACCTCGATTGTTTGAACCTGCTCCTGCGCGTTGCCCGAAACTTTCATTTCGTGGCGGCCCGTCGTCAACCGGAGCGTGAGTGGCGTTTGACCCTGGTTCGTGCCATCGATCGAGATGTTCAGGCCGGGCGGATTCGATATGATTTCGATACTACCGGTTGCTGGTGGCAGGTCAGCCGAGATCTCGCCGGGTGTCGAAACGGTTATGGTTCGAGTTATGGGGTCCCGATTCCAAGCCGAAAACACAACGGTGTGCTCACCTCGAGGTAAATCCAGCGAGCATGGTGTTTCGCACTGCAGGCTGCTCTTCCGGTCAGCCATGACCTGAGCCGCTGGTGGGCTGCTGTTGAAAAACATCGTTACGAGTTCGCCACGGCGCGGGCGGCTCAAAGAGCCCGGTGCAGAACTGGATCCTGACGCAGCACTTCCTGTGGTACTGCCGCCTGCTTGGGCGGATACAACGGGAGCAGGCGCACTTAGCATAGCCGGTTTGGGAGAAGACACAATTGAGCTCGGCTTCTGTGCACCAGGTTTCCCCGACTTGGTGCCGTTGTGGAGCAATACACTGGCTACTACGGCGGCGACTATGATGCCGGCCACCGCCGCATAGACACCCAAACGCTGTGATGGCGGCCAAGAACGTTGGCGTTCTTCAGAGGGAGAATCACGCCGATTCTGGCGCCGTCCGTTAAGAAATCTTGGCTGCAGTTCCGACGGCGTCTCGGTCTGGCCGCTTAAGAGCCCTACTGAGGCCGGATGATCGGAACCTTGTTCATCAGCGATCGGCTCCGGCCCTTCGAATTCAGCTTCCGGCCGCGATCCTTGGCGAGATCTGAATTCGGTCTTCGCGTCTACATCGGAGAACTGGGACATCCGCTTCCGCCACTCCGATTTGTTACTGTCGAGCGTTGTGAGCTCCGTGCGCTTCGAATCGGCCTCAGACCTGGCGCTATCTTTGACGTCGCCGGACGAATCGCGAGATTCCACATTTTCCGGATATGCGATTGCCGGCGATTGTTCCGGAATATCGCCGTCTATCCGTTCCTGGACAGATTCGCGCTGCTTCTTTTCCACCCGTTCTATTTCATAGTTCAAACCTGGATATCGAGGATAAATGTTCCGGAGAATGTCCCATTGATTCCGAGCTTCAGCGAATTGAAATCGCGCCTCGTATTCCCGCGCACGTGCGGCAATGGTGTTGACTAAATCGCGTTTCTGTTTTACGAGGCGGAAGATGTCGGCGAATGTCTGTTCATCCTCGAACCGCTTCACAGCCTCCTTAGCAAGCTGAAACTTGGCCTCTAGGTCTGCCTCGGCTTCAACTCGGGCGTGAAACTCGGCAATCGCCGCAGAACGTATCTGGCGCTCGCTCTCATCCACCTCGATCTGTAACGCTTTGAACAGCGCGTCGTGCGGTCGTCGCTCAAGCACTTGCTTACAAATGTCTTGAGCCTTCTTCAGATCCTTCGCCTCGAGAGCCGCGCGCGCCTCCCCATAGGAGGCCTGCAGCTGATCGCGTTCCAAGCGGACTTGATTGTAAAGTCGCTCATATTCGCTGTTTGTCCGCGACTGCCCAGAGACACGTTTGCCAAGTTCAATGATGCGCTCCAGCTTGGTAAGCGCTGTGCTGATCTCGCCGGTTCCGTACGCCTTGAGGGCCGACTCGTACAGACGGTGCATCTCTCCCCGGAGACGCAGCTGCTCCTGTTCATCGCGCTTGATTTCCAGAGACAGCTGTTTAGTCGGTTCGTGATTCGGATCGATCTTCAGGATCTCCGCAATTGCCTCGCGAGCTTTGGCGTAGAGCCGGTTCGTCCGATGCTGGCAGGCAATCTGATACCACTTCTCTATGCCCGCCGTGCTGCGTTTTTCCTTCACCTCCCGCTTCAGGGCCAAAGCATCGATGTTGGCGGGGTCCAGGTCGAGAATACGGTCAATTTTCTCGAGCGCGAGCGGGTAATCTTCTTCGTCCAGATGGAAGCGCACGCTATCTAAAAGCCGGTGGATCAGCTTCCCCCGGCTCGCTTCTTCCACCTGAATTCGCAGAACCGTGATCTCTGGATCTATATGTCCCTCAGCTTGCAGATCAAAGATGAGATCTTTCGCGTACTGGGAATCGCCCTGGCCTAAAGCATTCTTGATCCGGCTAATCCGCGGCGCAATTTTCAACCGATCGAATTGTGGCAAGGACTCATTCGCCAATGCGCGCTGCAGAGATTGGCAGAACTCATTCGCGCTAGACAGGCGATGGTAGGGTTGCTTGGCAAGAGCACGATGGATAACCTGAGCTAGACCGAATGGTACAGAAGGATTCAAGTCACAGATGGAAGGGGGTATCTGGGACCGTATGGCATCCATAACTTCCGAGGATGTCTTCCCGGCAAATGGTCTTCGGCCCGTCAATGCTTCATAGCAGACCACGGCAAGGGAGTAGATGTCCGATTGAGGGCTGACCTTCCCGTCCAGTTGCTAAGGAGCCATATAAGCAACGGTGCCCTTGATACTGCCCACACTTTCGGAGCTCGCCAGATGCACAACACCAAAGTCGATCAGTATGACCGTATCGTCCTCGAGGACGAAGATGTTACTTGGCTTGAGATCGCGATGAATGATGCCCCGGTTGTGAGCGGATTGGAGCCCTTTACAGGCCTGACAAATGATGTTGACCAGTCGTTCCGGGGCAAAGTGAGATCCAGGGGATTCCAGCAATTTCCCTAGGTTCGCGCCGCGCAAAAGCGGCATCACGAAATAAGGTTTCTTGCCGTCTCTGTCAGGAAACTCGCCGACATCGTAAAGGTTGACGATATTGGCGTGACACAGGTCGGCAAGGGCGTCCCACTCCTTGCGAAACTGTTCCATCGACTCGCGGTCAACCGGACCGCGGATCGTCTTTAATGCGACTTTTCGGTTTCCTACACCTGTATCGACTGCTCGGTAAACAACTCCCATTCCACCTTCACCGATAGGAGGGTCTTCGAGCCGGTAGCGGCCACCAAGCAGACCGGGCATAGAAACGTCTAAGAGCAACCAGAATAGCAGCTTGGTTCGCGACGTGTGAGCCTCTGGCTGCGCGCGTGCACCCTGCTAAAATGGGAAGATCGCTGCGTAAAGGGATGAATACGTGGCCGATTTGCGCGCCTGCGCTACCGAGAGCGCGGCGTACCTGTGATCTGAAATCCAGCGGATAGGTCCGCTGTGGAACTGCCGCCGATAAAGACGGTGTAATCTGCCGGTTCGATCACGCGACGATTCTGGATGTCGAAGAACGACAGTTCTTCAAAGCCGAGCGGGAAATCTAGCGCTCTCGACTCACCAGGATCGAGAGTCACTCGCGCGAATCCCTTGAGACTGCGGACGGGTTGTTCGACACTCGCACCTCGAATGCGAACGTAGCATTGCACAATCTCGGTCCCGCGGCGTTTACCCG
>JAFAUR010000482.1 GCA_019243205.1 Acidobacteriaceae bacterium
TGGTCTGTAATGCCGAAGCGGTCATGGGCGGTGGGGTACATGGTGTCGAAGGTGTTCCGCGTTCCGTCAGTCGGATTTTTGTCGCCGGAAGCATAGTCATAGCCCGCGAACAAACGCGGCCTGCCTCCTAAGCTGGTCACGCGGTAGCCAGCGCCGAACGTTGTGGCCCAGGCGCTGATGTTGTTAGTACCCGCCGAGCCTTCTTCTCCGACCAATTCAAAGCGATAGTCCAAATTGGAAATCTCTTTCCCTCGAACACGGAAGCCGTAGGCCTTCTCATCCAGCTTGCCAGTCCTTATTTTTGTTGCGCTTTCGACCGCGACCTTGGGCGCAACACGCCAGAGCACGAATGGCTCAATGGCTGAATGGGGAATGACTCGATCAATCCCGCCGTAAAACCCGTAGATATTGTTTCCCTCCTGATGATGGCTGATGCCTTCGTCGAGCGGGTTCACAATGGAGGCTGCGAAAAGGCCGAGCCGGAATCGATCGAAATGCATGTTCGTCACCACGCCGTCATAAGCGCGGCCCTGGTTGCGCCATTCGGAGCTGGCGATGATTGTGTTGTTGTAGTCAATCTCCTGGCGGCCTATTCGGATGCTGATGTGTTGCGTTTCCGGATCGCCGAATTCCGCATACGCGAGCTTGAGATCCCAGCGATTCTCATTCGGGGGACCTATGGGCGGCTTCTGAAAGAACGGCCGTGCATCCTGTACCTGGCTGACGATCCTGAACCAGCTCACAGGGCGCAGGATCATCCCCACCCGGATGCGGTTTAAGAGGTAGAAATCGCTGTTGTTGGGCTTAAATCCGCCTCCGGAATAACCTTCCCAGCGGAGCCGTTCTTCGAGACCGAACTGGAGCCATTTCGGCAGCTGATCGTTCAACTCACCGGTCGGGCGAAAATCCGGGAAGTCGTACGGCCAGATCTCGATCGGAGGAGCAGAAGCAGGACCCCCGATCGGGGTAATGGAGGTGTCGGATCCTAGGGCCGCAACTTTGTCGTACTGCGCGGCGAGAGGGGCACTCAGCCCGAACGTCAACAAAGCGGCAGCGAAGAGGAAATTCAGAGACCTTTTCATCGTTGAGCAATGCCCCTATTTCCTATAGAGTATACAGTACTGGTTTCTTTTTATAGCAGGATCAACTATACTGGTAACGACAATCAGCCAATGTGTGGGGCTGAGCTGTTCCGTTAAACGGCCGCGCAGACCGTTACTTTCTTCCTACGAACGTAAGACTCGCGTCAAAGTACGACTATTCGCAATAGGGACTAGAAGAAGTTTCTAGTTCCACGACGGAGCTCTGTCCGCTCCTCTGTTGACAGTCTCATTTCACTTAAAGAGGAGAAAACTTGAAAACTATCAAAATGCTTTACCTGATGGGTGCGCTTGCACTCTCTGCAATGACGCTCGGAGCGACAACTCAATCTCTGCACGTCCAGGTTCCGTTCAGCTTCATTGTGGCCGGAAAACAATTCGCAGCCGGTGAATACTTTGTTCACGAAACTGAGAATGGGCTCATTCTCATTCAAGGGAATGGCCTTGCAGCTGCTGTTCTGAGCGTGCCTGGAGGAGTTTCCAACACCGGGAATTCCGGCTTGGTGTTTAGAACACTAGGGACCAAAGAATACCTGATTGAAGTGAGGGAAGAGGGCGACGTAAATCGCTCGATTCCCCTGCATCTGTATCAAAGACGCAAGTTAACCTTCGAGCAGTAACCAGGATCGGCTGGAACTGGCCATGTTGCCAGTTTTCCGCGTGGGTTATCATACGAAATTGACTGAATGCGGGTAGCGATTATTGGTACGGGCTATGTGGGCCTAACCACGGGCGCATGCCTGGCTTTTGTGGGGCATTCGGTGTCGTGCCTGGATACCGACGAATGCAAAATCAAGGCTCTGCTGGCCGGCAAAATTCCTATCTACGAGCCGAAGCTGGAGGAGTTGCTGGATGAGGCTCGGCACAACCTGCAGTTTACGACCAGCTATGCGGAGGCGATTCCCGGGGCTGAAGTGGTTTTCATCGCGGTCGGGACTCCGCCGACTCCGTCGGGCGCTCCGAACCTGGAGTTCTTGTCGCAAGCGGCGCGGGGTATCGGCCAGCACATGAACGGCGATTTTACAGTCGTGGTGAACAAGTCTACGGTTCCGATCGGCAGCGGTAATTGGGTCGGCTCGCTGATTCGCGAAGCTTGTGAACAACGACAGGACGGCTCCGCTCCGGAATTCGCGGTGGCATCCAACCCGGAGTTTTTGCGGGAGGGAACTGCGCTGCACGATAGTTTGTATCCGGATCGGATTGTGATCGGGGCTGACGAACCGCGCGCGTTGGAGGTGCTGTATTCGCTTTATCGCCCTATATTGGATCAGACGTTCAATCCTCCGACTTATCTGGAGCGTCCGGAGGACGTTGGCGCCGTACCGCTCCTTTCCACGGATCTGGCATCAGCCGAGCTGATCAAGTATGCCGCCAATGCGTTTTTGGCCCTCAAGATCAGCTTCATAAACGAAATTGGGTTGTTGGCCGAGCGGGTCGGAGCAAATATTTCAGAAGTCGGGCGTGGGATCGGATTAGATTCGCGGATCGGGCCGCGGTTCTTGAGCGCAGGAATCGGCTGGGGTGGGTCTTGTTTCGGGAAGGATACGTCGGCTTTGATCGCCACGGCAGGAGAATACGGTTTAAACCTGCCCATCGTGGAAGCGGCCAGAAAGATCAATTGCCGGCAGCGCGATCGCGTGGTGGAGAAGCTGCTTTACGAGCTGAAGATCTTGAAAGGCCGCATGATTGGGCTCTTGGGTTTGGCTTTCAAACCGAACACGGATGACTTGCGGGAAGCGCCGGCGATCGAGATTGCGCAGAAGCTGATCGATCGCGGCGTGCGGGTCAAGGCGCACGATCCTATTGCTCTGGAAAAATTCCGGCGCGAGCACGGGACCATGGGAGTTCAGCTTTCTGAGAACGTTTGTGAAGTTGCGGAAGGATGCGACGCCCTGGTGCTGGTTACGGAATGGAATGAATACCGGGATCTGGACTGGGAGGCGCTTGCAAAGAAGATGCGCAATCCGGTCATTCTGGATGGCCGGCATGCTTTGGACCGGGACAAACTCACTCGGGCGGGGCTGCGCTATGTAAGCATCAGCTGAGGTGTTAAAGCTAGTGCCCTTTGGGGGTTTCTTCGGTCTTCTCCTCGTGGGGTGACGGCGGTTGGATTTCGGACTTGCGCCAAGGAGGCGCTTGGCCACGCTGCTTGAGTTTTCTCGCGGAGAGGCGCTCCAAGGCCAGAATGGCCTCATCGAGGCGGTCTTTCTCTGCCTGCAGCTCGGCAATCATTTTGAGCAAGTCCATTTAGGCAAATAGCAGCTCGTGGTTGGATATATGACACAAACCCCCGGATAGCGTTACGGCCAACCGGGGGTTTGTTAGTTTTTAATCGGGCGACGTCCTACTCTCCCACACACTCGCGCATGCAGTACCATCGGGGCTGAGAGGCTTAACTTCCGTGTTCGGGATGGGAACGGGTGGAACCCTCTCGCTGATATCACCCGAAAGTGGGTTGAGCCGCTCGTTTGCAAGAGCGGTTCAGAAATCGGGATTGATAGTTATTGACGGGAACGTAAGTTACTCAAAGCGCAGAGTTCATTTTATGGTCAAGCCGAACGAGCTATTAGTAACGGTCAGCTCAACAGATTACTCTGCTTACACATCCGTCCTATCAACGTGATCGTCTATCACGGCTCTTCGGGGAGATCTCATCTTGGGGAAGGTTTCGTACTTATATGCGTTCAGCACTTATCCTGACCGAACTTCGCTACTCAGCTGTGCCACGGGTGTGACAACTGAATCACAAGAGGTTCGTTCACCCCGGTCCTCTCGTACTAAGGGCAAGCCCCCTCAAATCTCCTGCGCCCACCACAGATAGGGACCGAACTGTCTCGCGACGTTCTGAACCCAGTTCACGTACCGCTTTAATAGGCGAACAGCCTAACC
>JAFAUR010000112.1 GCA_019243205.1 Acidobacteriaceae bacterium
ACGATAGGGATTGGCGGCGAGGCCTCTGGCTTCGTCGTCATGCCAGGACAGCCATGTCTGCATCAGAGGGCCGGTCGCCGACAACAGAATGAACGGCAGCCCGATTGTCACGGCGAGGAGCATCAGGACGCGAAGGGCCGGCGCCTCCTCGCCCATCGGCTTCCATCCCGGCGAAGGAGTGAGGGGGAGGAGCAGGAAGCTCGCCGCCAGCAGGCCCACATGCAGGAGGCGCTGCGCCGCCGGCGTGAGCAGCCGCGCCGATGCATGGGCGTAGATGTAGCCGATACAGAGCGTGACCTGGAAGAAGAGCAGGCAGATGGTCCAGACGCCCGCCGTCCCGCCGAACCAAGGCAGGATCATCTTGGCGATCATCGGTTCTACAAGGAACAGCAGCACCGATCCGAGCAGGATCGAGACCGGGATCGTCACTGTCGCGGCAAAGCCCGCCAGGGTTGCCCGACGGGCTGCTTGATCATTCAGAGCCGCGCGTATCGAGAGCGGGAACACGGCAAGGCTTGTGCCACCGGAAAAGTAAAGAACTTGTTCCGGCAGTCGATACGAGCTCGCTCAGCAGCGACCAGGATGCTGTGTGCACCAAATGATCTGCATACGTCTGTCGTGCGCGCTCATGCCCCCGTAGCCGGGCGCAACATAGACAGGGGGGCCACCGTAGACGGGAGGCCCGTATCCCCAATGGTGGTGGTGGTGGTGATGGTGGTGATGATGATGATGGTGGTGATGGTAATAAGGATAGTAATATTGGGCCACCTGCGTGTTCTCTTTCGCAGCTTGAACTTCATCCACTGCCCTGAGAAGTGCCAGCGCGTTGGGAACCGGTTCGAGCAACTCTGCGAATGAGTTTGGCTTCAGAAATTCACTAGCATCCGATGTTTTCGGGGACGCTGCTTGAGCGCAGTCCATTGCGGCAAACGCCGAAACCACCCCGACCACCCCCGCGATTTTCCTCTGCATTATTTTCCTCCTCACAACGGCTCGCCAAAAGCACACTCATTGGGCAAATCGGTGAGCTGCACTACCGGTTCCGCCGAATTCATCCGCAAGCGATGCTTCTTGAGTAAAAATGCTTCTTGCCAAGTCACCAACCGCCGGAACGTGGAGGTATCTCACTTCGATTTTTTTGAAGTGCGCTTTGCTGGAAATGTTCGACGGCGCCGGCAATCTGAACCCAACCGTGTTTCGACTGCTCAAAGACCGATATGTTGGGGGCCGGAAAATCAGGGTCAGTCAGCGAGCCGACGGCTACGCCGATCAGCGATGGCACAACGTCAGCCTTCCAATAGACTGTCGAGCCGCAGGTAGGACAGAAATACGTGTGGACCTTCTCGCCGCTTGCCCCAAGACGGACGAACTCTTTCGCGGCGCCAGAAATGTCGACAGATTCGACCAAAAAAAGGCACCTACACCGAATGGCGCGCCCGTTCTTCGCTGGCAATCCAGACAATGGCAGGCGACCACCAGTTTCGGAGACCCTCGTAGTTCAAGCGTGAGAGCACCGCATGCGCATCGAGCATTGGTCATGGAAACCTACATCTGTCAGCTGGATGTGACCTCAATTCCTTATGCCGAGGTCAGTCGTTTGGGAACAGCTTCACGCAGATGAACGCGGAAGCGGAGTTGTTATTCTCCAACCGATCTTCGTGTCGGGGCCGCGAGAAACGCAGCCGTTCTGGCCACAATCTTGGTCGCCAGGATGCTTTTAACCAGCGGCGAAGTTTCGATCGGCGCGACGTTGATGGAATATGCCTTGCCGAAGTGACCTTCGACGTTCCTGAATTTTGAGAACAGCCGATGCAGACAAGATGAGGAACCAATCGCATGCCAAAGATAAGCTCGATCGAACCGGGATTCTATCGTATTCCGTTGCCGGAAGTGCTCACCGACAGCACGCATGGCGAGATGCGAGCCTTCGAACTCAACAGCGTCCGCGTACGGGATGACGACGGAGCGTCGGGCGTGGGCTACACCTACACGGTCGGGCGGAACGGCTCCGCCATCGACGCCCTTCTTCGAGGTGAATTCGTCGAGATTTTCGCTGGCGAGGAAGCCGACCATGTCGAGCGGCTCTGGCACAAAGCATGGTGGGCACT
>JAFAUR010000235.1 GCA_019243205.1 Acidobacteriaceae bacterium
TTTATGGCGCGCAGCAGGACAATACAACCGTGATCGTGCCGAGTCTCCCGCTTGGCACCGGCCAGGATTTTCGAATCGGACCGGGTTGTGAAACGGGGCCGATCATTCCGGACCCGACGGATGCCGATATTGTTTATGGCAGTTGCAAGGGCCAGTTCAGCCGCCTCGACATGCGCACGACCGATGAGCAGCAATATTGGATCGGCGGCCAGTCACTTTATGGCAATCCCGGCAGCGACCTCATCTATCGGTTCCAGCGAGTGTCCCCGATGGAGGTCTCGCCGAATGATCCGCGGACGGTTTATTACGGCTCCCAGTATCTGCATCGCACTCGCGACGGCGGTGTCACGTGGGAAAAGATCAGCCCGGACCTGACCGCGCACCCGCCTGGAACACAAGGCGCCAGCGGTGAACCCATCACCCGTGACGCCACGGGAGAAGAAGTGTACAGCACCTTGTATTCGATTCGCGAATCGCCGGTTCAGCGAGGCCTCATCTGGACCGGATCAAACGACGGGCTGGTATATGTCACGCGCGACGATGGCAAATCATGGAAGAATGTAACTCCTCCGGATTTGAAGCCGGGCGGCCGCGTGCAAAACATTGAGCCCAGTCCCCACCGCGCGGGTACTGCGTATGTGGCAATCTACCGATATCTGCTTGGTGATTTCGCGCCTTACATCTATCGAACGGACGATTACGGCCAGAACTGGCAATTACTGACTGACGGCAAGAACGGCATCTCGAAGGACGAACCCACCAGAGTCGTGCGCGAAGACCCCGATCGAGCAGGCCTGCTTTATGCGGGAACCGAGTTCGGTATGTACATCTCGTTCGATAACGGAAAACAATGGCAGCCCTTCCGGTTGAACCTTCCGGCCACACCTGTTACGGACATCAAAATCACGCACAAAGACATGGTTCTTTCCACCCAGGGACGCTCGTTCTGGATTCTAGACAACCTCACTCCGTTGCACCAGTTGGACAAGGTGGGCAACGCAGATGCCTATCTTTTCGCGCCCCGCGAGGCAGTCAGATCACTGGGCCACGCAGGAGGCAGCCTTGACCGGAGCCTGCCGCATCCGCAGTACCCGCTTCCGGGAGCACAGATCGATTATTACCTGGCCAGCGCTCCCGCAGCCGACATCACCTTGGAAATCCTCGATGAAAGCGGAAAGACCATTAGAAGATTCAGCAGCGCGGCGACGCCCGGTGACCGCAATGGCCGATCCGCGGAAGCGATGGCCGGTGGTGATGAGGAAGAAGGTGGACCAAGAATGCGCAGTGGCCCTACTCGGCTCGAGAAGACTCCCGGAATGCACCGGTTCACTTGGGATTTGCGGTATCCGGGTCCATGGATGAGCGAAACGCGGCCGGAAGGTCCGAACGGTCCGGCAGTAGCTCCCGGCAAATACACGGTCAGATTGGTTGCCGGAACGTACTCCGGTTCGCAGCCGCTGACGGTCATTGAAGATCCGCGCGTGACCCGCTCGGGCGTAACGGAGGCCGACCTCCGCGAGCAGCTCGAACATAACATGCGCGTGCGCGACCTTGTTAGCGAGGTGAACCGGACCGTCGCCCGTGTGCGTGCCGCCCAGAAATCGATGGCGGCAGAAAACTCGAATCCGCAAGCGCTTCCGAAGCTGAACGAATTGGCCTCGCATCTGATCACGCCGAGTGTCCGATATAGCAAGCCCGAACTGCAGACGCACATCACGTACCTGTATATGATGACCAATAACTCGGATCAGAAGATTGGCCGCGACGCCGCGGAACGCTACGGGGAACTGCGCCGGGAACTCGAGGACCTCGTTACGCAGGTGAATCAGATCCTCGGTTCATCGGCGGTTGCGAAGTCCGAGTTCTGACATAACAAATTTTTCTTTCGAAGCTCTTGACTCTCCCGCGACGGGAGGGTTTAAAACCTAATCGTGCTCAAGATCGGCGACTTCTCGGCACTTACTCAAGTCTCTGTCAAAACGCTCCGCTTCTACGATGAAGCGGGGCTACTGCACCCAGCGCATGTCGATGCGCAGTCGGGATACCGGTACTACGCTGCCGGCCAACTGAAACGACTTCACCGGATTCTCGCGTTGAAAGACCTGGGCTTCAGCCTGGAGCAGATACGTCAGCTTCTGGAGGAGGGCGTTACGCCCGAGCAACTGCGCGGCATGCTACTCCTACGCAGGGCAGACCAGGAGAACAGAGTCCGGGATGAGCAGGATCGGCTCAATCGCTTGCAACTTCGGTTGCGGCTCATAGAAAAGGAGAATCTCATGTCACAGGACATCATTGTCAAGGAACTGTCGCCGCAGTGGATTGCCTCCGTCCGTAAAACGATTCCATCCTACCCGGCCGTCGGACAACTCTATGGGGAGATTTTTGCCGCCTTAGGCCCGCATGCAGCGGGCGCAGGGCCGGTTGTGGCACTCTGGCACGATCCCGAATACAAGGAGAAGGATGTTGACGCGGAGGCTGGCGTTTATCTGAAGACCAGCGTGCCCGTGAATGACTCTGTACGCGTTTACGAACTGCCGGCCGTTAAAGCCGCAAGCATCATCCATCAAGGTGCTTACAATCGCTTGAGCGAATCATACGATGCCATCCTGCGTTGGATCGAGGCGAACCGAACGTCAGTCGCCGGTCCGATCCGAGAACTTTATCTGCAGTGCGGCAATCCAGTTCGGCAGGATGATGAATCCTATGTGACGGAAATTCAGATTCCCATCAGCCAGGCAAGTTAGCGAAATATCTCGTCGACTGCGAGCGAGATCGCACCGAACATCGGTAACGGAACGTGTTCGCCGGTGATGTAGACAGACGTGGGCCCGTCCACTCGCGCTACACGAACCGATTGCGCATCAGGATCGACCACCCAGAATTCCCGACACCCCGCGGCGAAACAGAACTGTTCTTTTTCGTACATCTCGCGGGCCGTGTTTGAAGGAGATAAAACCTCGATGACGAGATCAGGAGCCCCGCGGATATTGTCATCGGGATTTGCCACCGCCCACTTTTCCGCCGATACGTACGCGACATCGGCGACACGAAGATCGTGCTCTGGAAGAGCACGGAAGGCAACCTCGTATTCGATGAAACTCTCAGAAGGTGCGACGCTCTTCAGTAGCTCCCGCAATCGAGATTGCAACAGATGGTGCTTCAGTTTTGGTCGGGTCACAGCGATTAGCTCGCCGCGGTGCAGTTCATAGTAGTAATCTCCGGTTGGCTCAGGAAGACCTCTGAACTCTTCCACAGTCATCAGGTGAACGGGATTCGCGGCCATTTGAACAACTCCTGTTTCGTAGTTTAGGCGACCCCTCGGGTTGCGTTCTTTGGCTGTGACCTGCCGCGGCGCATTGAGATTCAGCTTACCGGCGCTGAATTGTGTATTTTTTCGACAGACATCCATCCATGTCTGTCGACCTTCGCTATCCTTTCGCCGAGCTTGCCCGAGGCGCTAAAGATTTCCCTCGAAATGGCGTCTAATAATTGCTATGCGCCGAACTGTCGTAATTATCGTTGCCGCCGTGGTCGTTCTGGTTGTGATCGCGCTTCTCGTCGTATCGAGCAATGTCGACCGTTACCGCCCTCGCGTGCAGGCCGAGCTTGAGAAAAAGCTCGACCGCAAAGTCACATTGGGACAGCTTGGGTTGAAGCTTTTTCCGCTCTCCCTGGCAGTAAGCGATGTTACTATCAGCGAGAATCCTGCCTTCGGAACGAACCAACCGTTTGCGACGGCGAAGAAGCTTTACGTCAGCGTGGGATTTTTCTCTCTTCTGACAGGCAATCCACAGGTCAAGGAGATCAGCCTAGATCATCCGCAAGTTGAACTGATCCGCGATGCGAAAGGAGTATGGAATGTTTCCACCATCGGAGGCGCCGGGAAAACGTCTGCACCGAGTGCCGGTGCCAGCAACTCTTCGAACGACTTGACGCTTGACGAGTTGAAGATTACCGACGGGACGGTAGCCATAACGGACCAGGCCGCACAGCGTTCGCGTGCCGTATACAACCATATTGATGTCGATCTGAGCGGATTCGGTCCGAACAAGCAGTTCGGGCTCGATTTGGCAGCGCACCTTCCGGGAAACGGGAAGGAAGTTGTCGAGTTCCGGGGTAAGGTCGGTCCGCTTGTCCCCGGAAATAGCGCCCTTGTGCCCGTCAACGGCAGGCTTTCGCTCCAGGAGGTTGGGATTTCCGGTTTAAATGCTCTTGTGCCCGGAGGAATCCCCGACCTCAATGATGGGGTTGCGTCAGGCTCAGCGGACATCTCCTCCCAGCAACAGCTGTTGAGTGCGAAGGGAAACCTCAAGTTGGAAAACGCTGTACTACGAGGAACAAAGCTCAATTATCCAATCGAGGCTGAATACGACATCAGCGACAATCGAAGCTCGGATCTGATTCAGATCCGCTCCGGCAACGTAAAGCTTGGCCAAACGAGCTTTGCGATCTCGGGCAGTATGAACGCTGGGACAAAACCGGCAACAATCAACGCCCATCTGACTACGCGAGATTCTTCCATCACTGAGCTCGCTCAGCTTGCGGGCTCATTTGGCGTTGCTTTCAATCCCGCCTATCAGGTGAAGGGCAATGTCACAGCGGATGTAACGGCAACGGGTAGCGCAAACGATCCACAGCTCTCCGGTTCCCTTGCGGCAAAAGGGCTTTCGATATCGGGAGGTGAAATCAAGCAGCCGGTTTCGGTTCCTGCCGTCTCTCTCGCGCTCACTCCTGACACTGTCCGGACAACCTCTCCGTTTACCGCCCAAAGCGGCGCCACGAGCGTGACAACAGCGTTTTCGCTGCAGCATTACACGACGAAAGATATGTCCGTGGATGCAACTTTGCAAACGAAAGACGCAAACATCTCTGAGCTTTTGAATATGGCAAAGGCATACGGCATCCAATCAATTCAAGGCATGACGGGATCAGGCAAGTTATCGCTCGATGTACACGTGCAAGGGCCCGTGTCGGACACCGCAAAGCTCACATATGCAGGGACGGGGAACATCTCCGGCGCGACTCTTTCGACTCCGGAGCTCACTAAGCCGGTGAACCTAACTTCTGCAAACATTCGTTTCGCACAAAACAGCGCTGCGATTGACAATCTGAAAGGGTCGGTCGGAACCACAACTGTGAGCGGGAATCTTTCGGCCAGTAACTTCGCGGCTCCCCAACTTCAATTTGCACTTTCAGCAGATAAAATCGACACCGCCGAGTTAGAAGGTCTGACCAAAGCTCCTCCTGCGCCCGCGAACAAAGCGACCTCCGCTCCCCAGAAGCGGGCTCAACCGCAGCCCAGCTTGTTAAGTAAGACTACTGGTTCCGGAACGCTTGCAGTAAATTCGTTGCGTGCTCAGGATATGCTGCTGACGAACGTCCATGCCAATTGCAAGCTTGACAGAGGCGTAATTCAGCTTTCTCCCATCACGGCCGGAGTCTACGGAGGATCGGAAAACGGGACGATTACATTGGACACACGGCCGGCGAGTCCTCAATGTTCCGTAAATGCTAAGCTCGCCGGGGTCGATACCAACGCTCTGCTCTCAGCCGTGAGTTCGGTCAAGAACACCTTGTACGGGAGTCTGGCGGCAGATGCGAATCTGGCCTTCACAGTGGCATCGAGCAATGAACTTGCTCGAACCTTAAATGGCACGGTTGCATTCAACGTTGCGAATGGGGAGCTGAAAAACGTAAACATCATGAACGAGGTGTCGAAGCTCGGAAAGTTCTTGAACGCTGCTCCTTCGAAATCCGGCAATGCTACCGCGCTGAAAAAGCTGTCAGGCACGCTGACGATACGAAACGGAGTAGCCAGCACAAACAATCTGATTGCCAGTCTAGAGGAAGGCTCGCTTTCCGGCTCAGGTTCACTCAATTTGGCCGACCAGACCATCAACATGCACGTGAATGCGATTCTCTCCAGCGGCACCAGTCAGGCTGTGGGCGGTAACCACATTGGAGGGTTCATGAATACCGCACTCGCCAACAACAAAGGTGAACTGGTTGTTCCTGTCCTCGTTACCGGTTCGCTTGCGCATCCCGCATTCGCCCCTGATGTCGAAGCTATGGCCAAGATGAAGGTGAACAATCTGTTACCGAGTGTTGCCGATCCCGGCAAGCTCGTTGGCGGTGCGCTAGGCAAAGGCGGCGCGGGACAAGTCGTGAATGGCATTTTGGGCGGTGGACAGCAACAATCGGGTCAACCGGCGAGCAAGAATACCAATGACACCATCAACTCCATCCTCAAAGGCTTTGGAAAAAAGAAGGACACGCAGCACTGATCGCAACCGCGGTCGGAATCACTCAACCTCCGAAGTGCCTTCGCCAAATTCGACCGAAGACACGGAGGGGTCCCGCCGAATCTGATCGACAATGTCTGCGATCAAGGTTTTGTCTTGCGAAGGCGTTTCGATTTCGGCGTGGATCACCACCTGGTGCTCCTCGTCGGAATCCTCCGTCCTCAGCTGGCGCAGAACCAACGGCCTCTGCGCGATGGCTTGCAACAAACAATCGCGAACCCGGCTCTCCGAAGTATCCGCGCAGGTGGCATGAATGCGGTAAACAATGTCGACTTGAGCCGTCGACGATCGCTTATCGACAAAGCGCGATATCGGTCGAAACGCCAGATTGATCACCATCAAAAGCGCAGTGATGTACACCGCTGACGCCAACTCGCCGGCGCCCGCTGACGCCCCGACCGCTGCCGAGCACCACAGAGTTGCCGCCGTATTGAGCCCTCGAATACCGGCTCCATCCTTGATGATGGCCCCCGCACCCAGGAATCCAACGCCGGAGACGACATACGCGATTACATTGGTAGAGGCCGGCCCCGCAAGAACCGCGCCCAGATCGACGAACGCTGCGGCTCCCAGACATACAAGAGTGTTAGTGCGTAATCCCGCCGCTCTTTGGCGCCATTGACGCTCAATTCCGATTACAGAACCAAGGATGAGTGCGGTACCGAGCCGGACAAATGTGCTGAGCTGCTGAGAACCAAGCGAAAACGAGAGCACCTGATTCTCATTATGATTGTCGTCAGTTCTTTTTGCGCCTGCGACGTTGTAGCGCTCCGAACCAAACCATCGCGCCGCCGACTAACGCGAGTGTTGCCGGTTCCGGCGTTTCGATCGTGTTACGCGTAACGGACTCGCCCTGAGAGGAGGCGCGGAGAATACCGCCTGGTACAAAAATGATCAGACCGAACAGAAATGCCCGGAACAAAAATCCGAGATTTTGTTTGTGCGCACGCTCATGAGACCCTTCCAACTCCACTCTTTTACATCAACATAAAACCCGCAAATTCCGAATGAATTTTGTCCCAAAATCCGATAAAAAATCCTGCTATAGCGTATAAATTGTAGGGCAGCTCACGATGCTAAACCCGATGAGAACGAATCGGTTACAGTGGCTGTAAATAATCCACGAGCGCTGACATTTCTACCGTATTTCATCTGTTGCAAATGACAAAAAAAGCGGGTGCAGTTCTCGGCTACTGCACCCGCGAGGGAGGAGACGCGAACCTATGCACGAAGGTTCGAAGCCGAACGTTTGCGGCGGTGCAGCGTCCGGCGTGCAACAGCAGCCACCACGAGACCACCCCCTAGCAAAATCATCGAGCCCGGTTCCGGCGCGGGTGTCAGTTCACCGAACAGGCCATGTGATTCGACGTCGCTTCCACCTGGAGTGGGAATACCTGCGTTGAAGTACAACGCGTCCTGACTTGTGCCTTGTGAACCGTTTCCAAAACTGATGCCCCATAAACCTGGGATCATAATCGGATTGCCGTTTGCGTCCGTAAGAGCGCCGTCAAATTTACCGCTCGTCTGGTTGTACGCATCGATGGCTCCGTCCCCGAAGTTGCCCACCAACAAATCGCCGGAGAGTGTACCGAAGCCTGTGGCCGGCGCAAGCGCGAGTCCCCAGGGCGCATTCAGCGCTCCTTGCGAGACAAGCCGCTTCTGAAACGTTCCATTCGAATCGTAAACGTCGACAAAGCCCAAGCCCGGGCCATCCGTTTCGTCTCTTCCGCCGTTTGTCGCAGCGTAGGTGACGTACAGAAGTCCACCTATATTCTGGATGTTGAACGGAGCATAACCGGAGGGCAGATTCGGATCCTTGAATGCCGTGGTGGCCAGCGTGACGGGATTGAAGCCGCCGTCAAATACATCGATCTGATTCTTCCCGAAGTTTGCGGCGTAGAGCATCGTGCCGTTCGTATTTATTGCAAGCCCCTTGTAGATGGATCCTGCGGCTCCCGTCGCCTCGGTAACAGCCGTTGCTCCTCCGCTCCACGCAGCAATAGACCCGCTTTCGTTCGCGAAGATGAATGACGACTTTGCGAAATTCCCGGCCGCCGAGCCGGTGTTGAATACGATGCCGTTCGGATCCCCGGAGTCACTACCCGGAGCCGCAGGAATGGTCACGACGAGACTCGCAGGCTTACCGCTGCCCGGATAGATGGTCGCTAAGCCCGTTCCGTTGTCGGAGGTCCAGAACGGGGTCGTTGGCCCTGCAACAAGCCCCCACGGATTCACGAGATTCGGATCCTGATTTGCCGCAAGTCCTGGCAGATCTGAGGTCAAATTAGTTTGCACATAACCATTCACGGAATCCCCGTACCCCGGTCCTGTAACTAGCGTGAGACCTGCGATTATCCAACAGTGTCTGAGCATCTTTCCTCTCGGCTTAGAAGTGCGTCGGCACATCGAATAAACCTTGCTGTGACTGCCGAACTGGAATCGAGTTTGAACTGCAAACCGTCTACATTGGTTGAGGTGTTGCAAAGGTTGTGTAAAGGCTGGTTTCAGCCGTTCTGCAGCTTTATCCAGGCGCTGTAAAAAATGTGTAAAAAGGTAAGGAGCGGCAACGTCGCTCACGAGCGAAGCCGTCAAAATAGGGTTACAAGACAGTATTGGAGTTCGCTTGCAAAAGATCCTTATCGTGGACGACGACGCCGAACTGCGAGAGACGGTCAGCATTCTGCTGGAGCGTGAGCAGTTTGTGCC
>JAFAUR010000369.1 GCA_019243205.1 Acidobacteriaceae bacterium
GATTCCGTATGGCCGGTGTGGGATGCAAGCGGGAAATATCTCTGGTATCTGGCTTCCACTGACTTGGGCCTGAAGTCTCAATGGCTCGACATGACTTCGTACGATCATGACGAGCATTTTTCGCTTTACCTCAGCGTCTTGAGCAAGGCCGACCCGAGCCCGCTACTGCCGGAAAGCGATGACGAAGGCAAAAACGCAGCAGCTTCGGCCGAGGCAAAGCCAGACGAGGAAAAGCGCTCGGAACCCGCTCGCCCGCGCAAAACGCCCGTTACGGTCAAAATCGATTTCGACGGCCTGCAGAACCGGACCATTTCAGTGCCCGGAATTCCTGCCGGCCAGTACTCGAAACTGATGTCCGGGGGCGACGGCACCGTGTTTTACATGCAGGCACAGGCCGGCGGCCAGCAGCCCGGTGCGCCCGCAGGACAGACTCTTCATCGGTACCGCCTGAGTGATCGGAAGACGATCGTGTTTGCTTCGGCCGTGATGGATTACACCGTGAGTTTCGACGGCCACAAACTGGCGTATCGGACGACTGAGGGAATCCGACCTCCATCGCCAACCGGACCTCCTCCAGGACCCCCACCGGCTCCCGCCTTGTTCCTGGTAGATGCTGACAAGCCAAGCGCTCCTGCGGCTGGAACAGGACGATTAAATGCCTCCATGCGCATGTACCTCGAGCCCAAGGAAGAATTCAAGCAGATCTTTTATGAGGGCTGGCGCAATCAGCGCGATTACCTGTATGTGCCGAACATGCACGGGTCCGATTGGCCGCGCATGAAAGAGATGTACGGAGAATGGCTGCCGTACGTCATGCATCGGGCCGACCTGAATTATCTGCTCGACATGATGGGCTCCGAGATCGCAATCGGGCATTCCTTCGTGAGAGGTGGCGACATGCCCCAAGTGCCGCCCACGCGAGCGGGCCTCCTCGGCGCGGACTTCACGGTTGAGAACGGGCGTTACAAGATTGCGCGAATTTATGATGCCGAGAGCTGGAATCCAGAGCTGAAGGCGCCGCTTGCCACACCGGGGGTGAATGTCTCGCTGGGAGATTACATTCTGGCCGTGAACGGAGAAGAACTGCGCGCGCCAGATAGTATCTATCGGCTGCTCGACGGCACAGTAGACAAGCAAACCGTTCTCACCGTGAACAGTCAGCCAACCATGACGGGAGCGCGGCAGATCACGGTCGTTCCGGTTCCGAACGACCAGGGTCTGCGGACACGCGCATGGGTCGAGGACAATCGGCGCTTAGTGGACAGGCTGTCTGGCGGCAAGCTGGCCTATGTGTATCTTCCGAATACCGCGCAACCCGGATATCAGAGCTTCAATCGTTACTACTTTGCGCAGCAGGAAAAACAAGGCGCGGTGATTGACGAGCGCTTCAATGGTGGAGGCTCGGCTGCTGATTACATCATCGATGTGCTCGAGCGCAAAATCGACGGCTATTTCAACAATGTGGCGGGAGACCGCGTTCCCTTCACGAGTCCGGAAGCAGGTATTTGGGGACCCAAGGTCATGGTGACGAACGAGATGGCCGGATCGGGAGGTGACCTGATGCCTTGGATGTTCCATCACCGGAAAATCGGCGTGCTGGTCGGCAAGCGAACCTGGGGCGGCCTGGTGCATACAGCGGACACGCCCGCCTTCATCGACGGCGGGACGATGATTGCACCACGCGGAGGGTTCTTTACCACGGAAGGGAAGTGGGCGGTAGAGAACGAAGGCGTCGCCCCGGACATCGACGTCGAGAACTGGCCGAAAGATGTGATCGCGGGGCACGATCCACAACTTGAACGTGCGGTCGAGGAAGCGCTTGCGTTGTTGAAAGAGAGTCCACCGAAGCGCCTGAACCAGGAGCCGCCGCCACCAACTTGGGGTGAGCGGAAAGTGCCGTTGAGAGACAGCAGTTCATCGCAGTAGATGAATGCGTGTATGCCTAGCAGCCGATGAGCAGCTCGTCTTCGCTCAGATGGGTTGACCGTTCAAACGTCCGGTTTGACCGCGAGGATCCTTATCTCCGGATTCAGAGCGTGACTGTTTTCGTGCGGGATCAGGACCGAAGTCTCAGTTTCTACCGCGACCGGCTTGGATTCCGCGTGTTTCAAGACCACCGTTTTGATCCCGGCGAACGTTGGGTAGCCGTGGGGCCGCCTGACGGTACCACTCTGCTCGCTCTCATAAGTCCCAAACCCGATTCCGAAGGATACGAACGTATTGGCCGCAGCCGCGAGATTGTGTTTTTGACCGACGATGTGGTTGCCAAATTCAAGGCCTGGAGTGAACGCGGCGTGTGCTTTCATCATGCGCCCGTAACACCGGCTTGGGGCGGAACGTTCACCAGTTTCGAAGACGTAGATGGAAACCAGTTTGCGCTGGTCGGTTTTGACGAGGTGAGCCGGGAAATTGAAGCACAACGGCGCGCGATTGCAGAAGAGCTGGAGGCGGAACGGCGGACTGCTCAGGAACTGGAAATTGCGAAACAGGTTCAGGCCAGGCTGTTCCCGCAACGGTCGCCTGCAGTTGACACTATGGATTATGCGGGCCTGTGCCTTCAGGCTCACCAGGTCGGTGGCGACTATTACGATTTCCTGGATGTGGGTCACCAGCGGCTTGGAGCGATAATCGGCGATGTCTCGGGAAAGGGAATCGGCGCTGCGCTGTTGATGGCGAATCTGCAGGCCAATATCCGCAGCCAGCCTGCGCTTGCGTTCGAAGCGCCTGAACGCCTACTCCAATCGGTGAACCAGCTGTTTTATCAAAGCAGCAGCGATAGCGCCTACGCGACGCTCATCTTCGCCGGGTATGACGGGAGCACGCGGCGACTCCGTTATGCGAACTGCGGGCATCTTCCCGCTCTGGTCCTGCGCCATGATGGGACTGTTGAGTTGCTGAAGTCCACGTGTACCGTTCTGGGGCTGTTTCGAGAATGGGACTGTGTGTTGGAAGAGCGCGTACTAGATCCTGGAGACACGCTGGTGCTCTACAGCGACGGTGTGACTGAATCCATCAGCGAGGCTGGGCAGGAGTTTGGAGAAGAGCGTCTTCTTCAATCAGCTCTGCGCCATCGAGAAATGGCTTCCGATGCGTTGCTCCGGTCGATAGTGGAGGACGTTCAGCGGTTCAGCGCTCCTCAACAGCACGACGATATTACATTGGTCGTAGCGAAATGTAAGTAAGATGCTCGCGCCGTCTAACGGAACAGGTTGATCTTCGCGAGATCGACAATTTCATTTCCTCGGCCACTTAGAACAGCTCTCAACGTAAAAAGACTGAATCCCTTCATTTGCTCGAAAGTGATCGTCGGAGGCATCGAGAGTTCCTGCCGGCTTACGGGAACCTCTACGAGTGCGGGACCGTCGTGTTTCAGTGCTTGAGCGATTATGGGGCGGACCTGATCGGCGTTGTCGGCCGTCAGACCCAACACGCCGCTCGCCTCGGCGATTTTCGCGAAGTTTGGGTTCTGAAGATCTGTTCCAAAATCAAGGATCCCAGCCGCCTTCATCTCCAGTTCTACGAAACTCAGCGAGTCGTTTTTGAAAATGATGATTTTCACCGGGGTCTTCAGCTGTTGAAGCGAAAGCAGTTCACCCATGAGCATCGCGAATCCGCCATCGCCCGAGAGTGTCACAACCTGACGATTCGGATGGCTGGCTTGCACGCCGATGGCCTGCGGCACGGCATTGGCCATCGATCCATGGTTGAATGAGCCGAGTAATCGGCGCTTGCCATTCATTCTCAAATACCGTGCGGCCCAGATGGTCGGAGTACCAACGTCACAGGCGAAGATTGCGTCTTCAGCGGCCAGTTCGTCGAGCACTCTTGCCACATACTGCGGATGAATAATGTTCTCTCCCGGGCGCGGATTCGCAAGCTCGTCCAGCCCCTTGCGAGTCCTTTGGTAATGATCTAAGGATGCTTTCAGATGCTCATCGTGCTCATGCTGCTTCAGCTGGGGAAGAAGAGCGGTGAGGGTCGCTTTGGTGTCGCCCACAAATCCGTAATCGAGTTTGGTGCGGCGGCCTAGCTGTTCACCACGGATATCAATCTGCACAATTTTGGCGTTTTTGGGAAAGAACTGCTGATACGGGAAGTCCGTTCCGATCATCAGCAGCAGTTCGCAGTTCATCATGGCGTGGTAGCCAGACGAAAAGCCCAAGAGACCGGTCATGCCGACATCGAAGGGATTATCGTATTCGATGAACTCTTTTCCGCGGAGCGCGTGGACAATTGGTGCGTTCAGGCGACCGGCCAGAGCAATCAACTCTGAATGTGCTCCCGCGCATCCAGCACCGCCCAATATCGTAATCGCGTTCGATTCATTCAAGAGCTGCGCCAACCTTGCGATTTCATCATCTGAGGGGCAGACAATCGGCTTGGGAGACGGAAAATGGAGGCGCGGAGATTCGGTGACTGCGGGTTGTAAGGCAACGTCGCCGGGAATTGCGATTACCGAAACGCCACGGCGCGCGAGAGCCGTTTGCATCGCGATTTCCAAGACGCGCGGTACCTGTTCCGGATGAGAAATCAACTCGCAGTAATCGCTGCATTGCGCGAAAAGATGCTCCGGATGCGTTTCCTGAAAGTAGTTGCTTCCGATCTCGGCGCTTGGAATCTGGGCGGCGATGGCCAGTACGGGTACGCGGCTGCGATGACAATCGTAAAG
>JAFAUR010000003.1 GCA_019243205.1 Acidobacteriaceae bacterium
CGAGCCAGGTAGATCCGGGCTTGACGTTTATAGCTGCCCTGAAATTGACTGGTGCCCTGAAAGCGATCGAGAGCATCCTTCCTTCGAATACTGAACTGGATTTGCTCGCTAATGTCCCTTTGAATTCTCAATCAGGCGGCACCGTTACCGCTTCGTTATCCGTGCCTACGACGCAGCAATCGTTTCAGTTCAAATCGTTTGCGCTCTCCTGGACATCGCAGAACCCCGAGTCTGGAACGATCGACATAACAGCCGAGGCACAGGCCAATTTCAACAACAATGTGTTAGATATTTCCGGGTCTGGGAAGTTTACTTATGGCACGGACCCGACTCTGGGCGTGAGTCTGACCATCACGGGTCAGGGCGACTGGACTCATCCGTTCGGTATTCAGAACCTTACGATTAAAAGTTTTTCGATTGGCTTGACTCTCAGCGACGAGGGAGTCGGTGTCGATTTTCTAGGCACCATTGAGATCGGCACCGGCGAGCCACACCCTGTTCTGCTCAGCGTAGGCGGCGGCGTAGTGGATTTTGAACTCCCCGACTACATCGAGGCTTCTCTCAGTTCGGAGAACCCGAAGGCGCAAGTCACACTGCCGAATCTCATCCAGGACTTTGTTCCGGAAGTAAATCTCAACAACGTTCCGCTGCTCAAGAACATCGCGTTTGAAGAGCTTGCGTTCATGGTAGTGGCGGCGCCCGTTGCAATAGACGGCAAAAATTATCTCCCTGGAATCGGCGTCACGGGCGACATATCGTTTTTCGGTTACGATCTGGATTTCGCTTTCTCTCTGGTAACCAGTCCTTCCGTCGCAGTGAAGGCGATGGGAACCATCAGCCAAAACGGCGGACCCATTGTCATCTCCGCGCTCGGAACACAGATCCTGAAAATTTCGGACGTGACGGGCACGAAAGGCGCCTCGGCCTGCATCGATACAACTGGAAGCAGCTTTTGCGCCGCAGTTGGCGCGCTGCCCGGAGCCTATTTCTTCATCGATGCCGCGATCAATTTATTGGGCCTTAGCGCATCGCTTCTTGTACAGGCTACCGGAGACAGCTTTGAATTCCAGGCTACGCTCGGCGCATCGAACATCTTCAGCACTTCCCTTACCTGTCAGTTCGTTCCGGACCAGGGCAACTTTGCAGCGGCTGCGGCAATGAACTTCAATCCCCCTGCGATCAAATTCCCGTCGGTAGGGGCATTGCCTGCGTTTTCTATTCCTACTCCACAAGTTTCGTTCTGTGTGGCCTTGGGGACCATGATGCCCAGCGTTGCGCCTTGCGCTGATGGATGGATGCCGAAATCGCCGCCATACTTCCACCTCGAGCTGAAGTTCTCCTGGGTGTGCGATTTTGACTTCGATATCGACGTCGAGCTAGGCCAAGCCGGACAGGCGTTCAATAATTTTGAGCAATTTATTCTCGACCAGATATGGAATCTTGCCAGCCAGCTTCTCAGCTTCGTTTTTCAAGCGATCAGTTGCTTTTGCAAGATTCTACTTAAGATCGGCCAGGCGTTCTACGACGTCATAAAGGCAGTTTTCGATGTCTTCAAAGGCGATTGGCAGGACGCGTTTAATGCTGTAAAAGCGGCATACGACGACCTGTTTGGATCCATGTGCGCGGTCCAGCAGGGAGATGATTCCATGGGTTCCAGCTCCACTATGGCGGTCCAGCGGGAACCGGCTATCCTTGCAGATCTCGCCGAGCGTCCAGGTGCGCACGAATTGCTTTACCATTACTACCTGAATCGTCCCGAATTGGAGCGCAGGATGTCCTCCTCACGGTCTGCGGTACATGGACAGGTTAACGACGTGCTTACGTCTTACAAGCAGAAACCTGGTTACGACCCGCAGCGGCTGGTGCCGTTAGCCATCGATGTGATCCGAACCGTGGCGGAAGGCGCTAGCGATCAGTTTAAGGCATCTGCTGCCGCCGTACTGCCCATACTTGAGCAGCACCGTAACGCCACTTATGCCGAATTTGTTGCGGCATTCTAACAAACCACAATAACGCCGGTCGGAGAGGAACGACTATGCCCGCGACGAGTTGGATCCAGCAGATGATTGATGAGGTCTACCACGAGATCAACGATCCAAGTTCCGCGTATTACGGACCCAAATTCGTGGTGGCTAATCACTACGACCCTTACACAGGCATACCGCCTCAACCTGGAGGGTTCGGTTGGAATTTCGGCCAGATGACACAGCCAGAGTTCGTCTCCGCCGCATCGAGTATTTGTCCGACTATCGGCGCCTCGGACAGCAGCAAATGTCTGGGATACACGACCTCAGCGGTACCACCGAATTACCCGAAACTCAATCTGACGGCCGTGTCCATAACGGGTTTTTCCAATGTTGTGCTCAAAGAGCCCCAGCTTCAACCGGATGGAGTTACGTTGGTAACGACAGCGGATTTTTCTACTCTGCCGCCTAGTTCTGGGTATCCGGCTAAGGTGGTTATTGCGGGCCAGTTCGCCTTAACCGTCTACTGCTGCTGTCCGCCGGCTAATTCTCCAACCAGCCCGTGCGAAGCCAATGCACCGATCGATCCGCAGACAGGTCAAGGGACGTTCACAGCGACGATTCCGAGCTGTTCGGCCACGGTAACCTGTACCATCAACAATCTAAATAATCCCGGCGTTATTCCCACATTGACTGCCGACAGTTTCAATTTTCTGGTTCCGACCAACTCTCAAACGCACGGACCCAACATGAGCATCGATGTTAAGATCACCAACGTTCCGCCTGATCAACAGAGCGGCTGGAACCAGCAAGCAATGAAGGTGTTCAACGATCCAAAAGCCTTGGCCTCCATCCTCAATACCCTGATCGCGACTATGAACCAGCCTGGCGATCTCGCAGTCCTCGCGAACATTCTCACTACCCAGTTGGATAACTATTTACGGGCGCACGGACTATATCCCTATCCGGCTGCCGCCGCACGTATCTTCTGAAATGTGCCCTCGAGTCGTCTGAAATGTGCCCTCGAGTCGTCCTGTCGTCCTATTTGTCGGCCATAGCGCGTCGCCCACAGGGTTCGCCCGTGTACTGAGAAGCATTCTTGGCCATCTTCCCGAAGATTATGAAATGCATCAATTTGGTATTGATGCCGCTGTGCCTGACTCTGCTTCGAGCCGCTGGATCGCGCACGCAAATCCGGATCCTTCTGATCTCCACGGCAACAAAGCCCTTCAGCAGATAATCACTGCCGTAAAGCCCGACATCGTTCTGATACTCGATGAGCCCTGGGTATGCTCGCGACGCGCTCCGGTCCTGTTCCGAGCGAACCGTTTTCGAACTGTCTTTTATGGCGCAGTGGATTTCGAAGATTCCATCACGCCGGCGATCGCCTCCGATATCGCCCGCCTCGATTGCTTTGTCGCCTTCACCGAATCAGGTAGGCGCATTATTCAAAGCAAACTCGAGACATTTGCTCAAGACTCTTTCCCGCGCCTTGAAGTAATCCCTCACGGTGTGGATACTGCGGTTTTTCATCCGCTGAACGCGTCGGATTCAAGCTGCTTTTCTAGTGCGCGGCGTCAAGGCCGCCGCCTCCTGTTTCCAATGGACGGTACGCTCGAGGATGCGTTCATCGTACTGAATGCGAACCGCAATCAGCCTTTTAAGCGCATCGATCTGACTATTGAAGGGTTCGCGCGTTTTGCACGCGGCAAACCGGAGAATGTGAAGCTGTACCTTCATATGGGAAGCCGGCGAAGCCCGCCCAGCGCTACGCCCTTAGTGGACCGGTTCGGTATTCGCAGCCGGGTTTTATCTACGACTCAAGGCGAAGCCCATCCCCACGTTCCGGACGCTGAATTGAACCTGATCTATAACGCCTGTGACGTTGGAATCAACACTTCAGAGAAAGAAGGCTGGGGCCTCGTCAGTTTTGAACACGCGGCAACCGGCGCGTCCCAGATCGTGCCCAATCACAGCGCATGCGCCGAACTGTGGCGTGCTTCCGCTCTGTTTCTCGAACCACTAGAGCGCGATTCCTTGCATACCTACCAGAAAGCCGGGCAGACCGTAACTGTCGAGGGCATTGCGGCGGCGCTTGAGGCTCTCTATGCCCATCCGCATTTGCGGCGGAAGCTTGCGATCGCTGCATTTAAGAACGCTACGAAGCCCGAATATCAGTGGAGCAATATAGCAAAGAAATGGGATGAACTCTTCTGCGATCTGCTCACTCAAAAGTCAGTGCGACCAGCGCATTCTGGGTGAAGCCGGGTTGGCAATAAGAAACAAATACCATCTTGCCTCCATCCCTCGCAAACTGCGGATGCTCAAAGCCGAGCGAAACTAACGTGGACTTCGTGGCATGGGGCAAAACGCCCAGATTCACGGCATCGCTATATGGGCCCCACAAAGCGGGGGCCGTCCGGAAAAGCAGTTGTTTCGCATAGCTGTCGACATAGACCATCAGGTATCGTTCAAGATACCGATTAAACGACACCGAAAATTCGGGGCTGCAGACCGTGAGCTCGCAACCTTCAGCGGCGTCAGCACTCCACGCGGGCTCTGTTGACGAGAGATATTCGTAGGCACTCGGAACCCCGATCTCAGCGGCCGGCACTCGCGACAACAATGCATAGCTGAAAATGCCTACGCGGCGGCTCGAAAATACGTAAACAAAGTCGTCAGGTCTGATCACCTGGACACCGAAATGGAGATCGTCTCCCAGTATCGGCCAGAGGCGCCAGTCGTCATTTTTCCTGACGCGCTCGGCCACACCGCTCGTCGGGTCCATAACCGCCAGGCCTGAACCTACTGCGCGGAAGCCCCAAGTCGACGACGGATCGAACTGGTGGATGCCGATGTAAAACAGAAAGAGCTTGCCGTCCAACATGAGGCCGTGTTCGGGCCAAAAACGATAGCCCGCCAAGCGTTCCTGCTCGTTCGCACACAGGATTTCGCGCGGTCGCTCTTGAGGATCTTTGTAATACCGCAGTTCGCGAAGTGACGCTTCGAATGATGGCTCTTGCGATACAGCTGCGCAATTTGCCAGAAAATGCGAAGTGCGACGACTCAGAGGGCGGGACAATAACTTGTCGCCATCTTCATCAGGACGAGTTCCTAAGAGCGTGTCAGAGAACAGCCAAAGCGTCTTACTTTCAAAAGAGATCGACTGCCCGCCATCTTGGCCGGCGAGGAACCATCCAGCGCCTGCCTGAGCAGGAGCCTGACCCAAATAGCGAATCGAGCGGATGGCTGGACGCAAAGATGAACGCAAGCGATCATTGTGGCATGCGGCGCCGATGCTATGATGCGCCAGCATGAGCGCTGACAAAACCATCCTCTTCATCACTTACACGATGAAGAATCCTGTGGTGGGAGGAGCATTCATTCGCGCTCTTCGGCTCGCGCATGAGATGGCGCGGCGAGGATGGCATCCGATCATTTGCAACTGCGGTCCACCTTTGGTCGATCCCAAAATCCGAGCCGCCGAAGGATCCGTGCAATTCTTGACACTGGACAGCGGCCGACCGGGTCTGACGGCGGATAAAATAATTTCGGAGTTTGCAGCTTTGAAGCCCGACCTAGTCGTAATGGGAGAAGGCGCCTTCCCGCCAATGGAGATCTATTACGATGCGGCGCGACGGCTCGGGCGTCCGTTTATCGTTCTCGATCAGTATTACAACGATTGGCTGCTGCCGAAGAATGCAGGAGTCGACCTGGTGCTCATGTACGCCCTGGCAAGCTTTTGGGATGGCGATTTGCGATTGGCTCCACCGTACGAACTTACACCGCCGTTCATCGAGACGGTCACCGAAAAATCCGCTTTGCCAGTCCCAATCGAGCTTCACCATCTCCACTGGGTTACCTTGGTTGCCTACGATCCATACGTTTTGGACAGAGGTTTGGAGTTGCTGTCGCGGTTGGATCGTCGCGACATAGCAGTTATTGTCCTCAGTTTGAATCCTTCGCGGTGTCGGCGCGAAGCCGAGGCACTGGGAATGGAAATGAGGCGGCTCGTGAGCTTGCCTCTGCAACTCGATTCGAATGCATTTGGTTTCCTAAACGCCAGTGCCGTGGGACTGGTCTCAAACGGCTTCATGCAAATCATGGATTGTCTCGCCCTCGGCTGTCCCGTCATCGCTCTCGAAAGGGGGACCGGTGTCGGTATGAGCGAACTCAACGTTGATAAGCGCTTCTTCCCCTATGTTTCCCTGGGGGAACCCATCGACCGGCAATTGGAACGAGTGTTCGCCTGGTTGGATGAAAATCCCTTATCTCCCAGAATGCGGGAACGTTTGTCTCTCGAGCGTCATGGCGTCTCCTTTTGCGCAACTCGGATCGAATCGATTTACCATCGTGAGACCTGGAAGAGATCACGTCCGCCGCGTTGGCGCCGGATGTTACGTCGCGCACAACAGTGGATCTCTGTATGACCAGATCGTGCGGCTCTAAAACTGGATATCGCCTTGCCTTCGGAGCGCACATCGGAAAAGTGTAAAGATCGTATGCGGTAAACGTGAGAGTCGAACCGCATTTCTCATCGTTCTGCGCGCTGAGTCATTGTAGTCGAGCGCTCGCAAATCGCTCTCGAATCGCGATCGTAGCCTCATGAGTCGGCGCGGAAGATAGAAAGCAGTAAAGACGTGTGGCCAGCCTAACAACCGCACGTCCCCGGGATATCTCTCGCTGTAATTCCTCACAATCGGCCACAGCATCGCCGGACCCGTTCGCCCAGGCATAAGCAAATGCCGTGTGGCATGCCTTTGCAAATGGGCCAGCACATCATTCCAAATCAGATGGTCGGGTGAACTCGCCATTATCGAGTTAGTCAGAAAATCATACGGTCGATCCGGGCAGATCGACTTCTTGAACGGCATCGGATAGGTTGACGCTTGGAAGCGCGCGCTGCTGGCCATTAGGACGTCTCCTATCGGGCGGACACAGACGGTATCCATGTCCGCGTAAACGCCGCCCAAAGCTTGTAAGACCGCGTACCTGCCAACATCTGCCCGTGCCTCCATCTCCGGCTGCCCATCATAAATGCGCCACCACTCCGGCCGGTGTGCAGTCATTAGAGATCTCAACGAATTCTCATCCCATACTCGGTGCTCCCACCCCGGGTTGCGACTCGCCCATGTAGCTGACCAGCGCCTATATCTGGGCGGCATTTCAGCCGCTCCCTGTATCCAGATCTGGTGTATGATGGACGGGATTTCAAACTGGTCCTCACGATCCATGTGGACAGTCCTCCTGATTATGGCAATGTCGAGGATCAGTCGGGTTCTCGTTCGCCGTAGGCCCACGCCGTTGACCTGTACAGGGCTCGTAATCTCATCGCGAGCCTACGTCGAGCGCCCATCGAAGCTGATGATCGTCGCTCACCCTGATGATGAAAGCCTTTTCGGCGGTGAGGCCCTCACGTCCTCTCACGACTGGACGGTCATTTGCGTGACGGGTGCGTCGAATGAGCGTCGCCGCAAAGAGTTCATGCGCGCCATGCACTCCATCCGCGTGAATTACACCATGCTCGACCATGTCGATCACATTCAGAGCGGCCACTTTGACCCGCGTCTCGAAAATACGTTGATCAGTCTGATGTCAGAGCATCCGTACGAGATGATCGTCACGCACAACTCACAGGGTGAGTATGGACATCCGCAGCATCGTTCTCTGCACCGCATTGTGCGCCGGATCACTGGGAATGTTCCTCTTTACGTTTTTGGAACCGCTTGGTTTGGACCGCCTCGGATGAGTGCTGCAAAAGGATTATTACTCAGAAATTACGCTGCCGAATCTAGCATCCGCTACTTGCAGGCCATGGCCGAACGTGAAAAACTCGTCCGAGTTCGATGACGCGTGCCCATCTTCCGCAGCACGCGAACTCCACCTCCTAACAGCGCAGCGGACCAATTCAACTCCTGGTGGCGCTCAGCTAAATGTTGCGGACGCCCGTATTCCGCGAGCACGCATTCGGCAGCGCGCCATCCTGCCATACACGCGCTCTCCATCGATGCGGGCAACCCGGTTTGCATCCAGTCGCCCGCAAGCACAAGGCCCCGGAACGGCATTATGTTTCTCGGTCGCAGATGTTCCCAGCCGGGCAGGGGCGCCGGAATCGCCATTGGAATCCGGTTTACTACTGCATGCCGTACGGTGCTTTTTGCCGCTTCGGGCAAGAACTCGGAAAGCTCGAGAACAGTGCGCGCAACCACTTCTCTATCGCTCACCTTCCCAAGTCGGCTTGAGTAGATGATGTTGCTGGCAATAACGGACGGACGCCGCTTCCAACCGCTGCAAATGTTCGATAGATCGTAAAAATCGACATTCCAGTCGCCCGCTTCGTAAAGACGAGACCAGAATCGCAGATCCGAGAGCTTCCGATCGAACCAAAGATAAACACTGATGTATGGAGAAGGCTGGAAACACGCCAGGTTCCGGAGCGACTCGATCGAGGACAAACCCGGCGGCAGCATTTTCTCGAGAGCACGCGGGGGAACGGCCGCAATGGAAAAACGGGCACCCAAATGTGGTCCGTCTGCAAGGGCCACACCGCTGACCCGTTCTCCGGCGATAAACTCGGTCACTTCGACTTCGCGCAGAATGGTGGCTCCATTTGCCGTAAGGAATCGCTCGGCTGCAGGAACGAACAAATCACCCAAGCCGCCGTCGGGGAATCCAACGCGATATCCATTCTTGCCGTTGAGACGCCGGTAGAATCTCAAGATCGATGCTGCGGAACAGAGCTCGAGTGGCACGTTCATGACGGCCATCGATATGAAAGCCCAGAACCGCCGAATGTAAGCGGGCGAAACACGGAATCGCTCCAGCAGTTTAAGTGCGGGCATCGAATCCAGTGCCAGCAACTCGTTCTCGCTGATGGACATCGCATACAAGGTAATGGCGCTGTTCGACAGCCAGTCGCGATTCGCGAGTGTAGGATCGGCGAGCAGGCTCGGCACAAAGTGGAACGGAGCCGGTAGGGGCGCCATTTTCATCACTACCTCTTGTCGGCCAGTCACCATGGTGATGAAAGTATCCCGCTCCCAGACGATCTTGTTTTCGGTTCCTAGAATCCGAAGCAATTTCAGCATGTTCCGGTACTCCGAAGACAGGATGTGCGGGCCGATGCTTATGGGATCACCTGTCACGCAGTCCGTCCAACTTCGAGCGCGGCCGCCGAGAATCTTTTCTCGCTCCACGACAGCGACCTTCAAATCGTTCGAGACGAGTGCGACGGCACAGGTCAGACCGGCGAGTCCACCGCCGATTACAACAGCATCAAAGGTGGCCATGGTTGCAGGCCTTACCCAGGGTTGCTCGCCGCCCCGCGGCCCAGAGGTCGCTTCAAGAACATGCCAGCCGGGTTCCCGAGAGGCGCTCCATCCCGCCAGACAATCTTCCCGCGCAGCATCGTTGCTACCGGCCAGCCGCGAAGAGTAAGGCCCTCGAAAGGTGTGTGATCCTGGGCCGAATGCAAATTCGCTGCGGTGACGGTCCGCTTGCTTTCGAGATCACAAATCGCCAGATCCGCATCACTTCCCACAGCGATAGCGCCCTTCAATGGATACAGGCCGAACAGCCGTGCCGGATTCGCTGCTAGCAGGTCCGCAACTCGTTCCAACGGCAACCCGCGTTTCCACATTCCCTCCGAGAGCATGATCGGATACAGCAGTTCCGTCCCGCCGAATCCCGGCCACGCGGGCCATAGCTCTTGCGCCTTCATTGCGCGTAGACAACACGCATGGTCGCTAACGACTGTATCGATCTGACCTCGAAGAACTCCATCCCAAAGCGCATTCTGGTCCTCAGCCGAGCGAAGCGGCGGATTCACTTTGCCCGATAGCCCTTCTGGCACGTCATATGACAGAGTCAGATGGTGCAGCGTTGTTTCGAGTGCCATATCTGCACCGCGATAACGATTTCGGATGTCGACAGCTGTCCGCAACGCTTCCCCGCTCGACAGGTGGAGCAGGTTAATCGGACAACGAGTCGAATTGGCAAGTACACCTGCTTCCTCAATGGACAAAGCTTCGGAAAGCGGCGGTCGCGCATTGCTATATGCCTTCAACCCCGTTCCACCTTCGCGTTGCACGCGTAACATAAATACTCGAATCAACTCCGGGTTTTCGCAGTGCAGACTGAGTGACACGCGCGTCTTCGAGCCGCGATTTGCTCTCTCAATCGCGTACATCAGTTCATACAAATGGCCGAGATCGTAGTTCTCAGTCATCGTATATTCTTTCCCTTGAGTCGAGTCCGATGCCAGGTTCAGGCCCTTGTAGAACATGTAGAACTTGAACGAGCAAACGCCCTGGTCAATGAGCCATTCGATCTCGCCAATGTGATCGGTGGTCATAGGCGCGATGTGGTAGCTGTAATCGCACCAAAAGTTCCCACGCGAAAGCGCAAGCAGTTCGGGAAATATTTCTCGGTATGGCCCGGTTTTGTCCAGATAATTATGGCCAGTCCGAAAATAACTGATGAGAGAAGTAACTCCCCCTGCAACCGCGGATAGCGATTCGGATCGGGCATCTTCCCCATGCGGCCTGTAGATGCCGATGTGAAAATGGGAATCGATCGCCCCGGGGAGCACATGCAAGCCTTGCGCATCGAATACCTCTTCCGCTTCCCCGGCACGAATTGAATGTCCCAATGCCGCGATCCTGCCGCCTTGAATCCCGAGGTCGATTCGTTGAGGCCCGACACCCGGAACGACAACCGTGCCGTTCAAAACTGCCAGATCGTATTTCATGATTGGTTTGACGCCGGCACTTCAAGCTGGAAAAGTTGAACACTCGAGCGCACGTTGCAGTGCCGCTCGCGCCAGCAACCTCGTGGAATCAAGCGTCGGCAGGCTGGAGTTGCCATCATTGATGATCAATGGGATTTCAGTGCAACCGAGTACGACCGCATCGCAGCCGTCGCGCTTCATTCGATTGATCACCTGCTGAAAGTAAGCGATGGCTTCAGCTCTGAATGTGCCGTAGACTAACTCCTGCATGATGATGCGATCGATGTCGTCGCGCTCTACCGGTGTGGGGCGCTCGTAGCGCAACCCTAGCGGCCTTAGTTTTTCCGGATAGACCTCGCTATCAACTAAATAGCGGGTTCCAGTTATTCCGAGACGCCCGTATCCGCGCTTCGATGCCTCTGCGGCGACGATCTCTGCGATGTGCATCCACGGAAGCGGCGAATCCGGTGCGGCATACGCAAGTGCCTGGTGCAGAGTGTTGTCTGGGCAGATCAGAAAGTTACATCCACTCTTCGCCAGCTTATTTGCAGAAGCGAGCATCAGTTCGCCGGCGGCTGCCCAATCACCTCGGTAAATGCAACTCATGTACTCGCCAAGCGAATACGTGTGCATCGAGACCTCTGGATGCATATGCGGGCCGAGAAATCGGGCGCCCTCGATGCAGATGGTCCTATAGCAAAGCGCCGCACCTTCAGCCGAGCACGCCACGATACCGATATGTTGGGGCATTAGCTGAGTCTACTGAGTATCTCGATCGGCATCCGTCTGCGACGTCCCCTTTAGGTAACGAGCCGCAAACTTCAGAAAAGTAGGGCAGTTCGGTGCGGGCGTGTGACCCTCGCTGTGCTACCCAAATGATAGATCTCCTTGAATCAGTGCAGTCCCAACCGGGCGGAGTTTCCGTAGCGGCATCAGAGCCCTCCACCAACCGGCGTTATCTCAATGTAATCGAGCGGTGCCTGTTCTTTCCCGTCAGGAATGCCCACGATCTGGATTTCATCTCCTGGCCTGAGAGCAATCCAATGTTCCGTGTGTCGTGTGCTCGAGTGCCCGTCTGGTTTGAAAGTCGGAAGCATCATATCGGCTTTCCAGCCAGCCACGTTTTGTCCATTCACTTGAACGCCGAATCGGGAAACCCCGTTGTTCTGGTCGAAATATTGCACTGCGAGGTCATACCAGCCGGGCTTCCCTTTGAACTGTACCCTCGCGGCGCATTTAGCATTTGGGCACACAACTATCTTGCCGCCTGATCCGGTTTCCCAAGGGCTCACATCCGCTTCGGTATATCCTTCGAGCGACATTGATTCCGCTTCGATGCGGCCAGGATGATGTCCTACGCGATCATGCGCATCCGGAATCTTTGATTCGCGATAGAACCAGTTGCAGACCGCATCACGCCATACGATCGCGTGCCCGGCCTGATACGTGAGCTTGGCCAAGACCGCCTCGTATCGTTCTTCGTCGATGCGTCCACGCAATCCGGCCCATTGTTCTGGAAACTGCTGCGCTTCTGCCGCTCCTTCATAGTGAGAGTCGTAGATGTGCTGAATCACCGTTTCCCCCGAGTGGAGAACGTACTGGTAGGAGACGTGATGCATGAACAGCAGCAGATTGTCGGGACAGCGTTCGATCGACTCATACATGCTCGCCACTTCTGGCGGATACTGCCCGATGTATCCGGTTCCGGTCGCAACCGTGCGATCCATTCCGATGCCGTGCTCATCTGCCCTGTGCCACTGTCCCCAACCGTTGTGCTCCGACGATTCGATTCCAGGTCCGTAGTGAGCCCCCACCGCTCCGTTCGGGCCCCGGATGATGTCCGTCAAGCCGCCGACGCCGAGTGGCCCGGTGTAGTCCTCGTACACTCTCCAGGACCGCAGTTGCATGTTGTTGATGGTTGAAACCACATGCTCGTCTGAGCCGAAGGTCAGCCTCGTCCATTCATCAATAATTGCCTGGGAGGTCAGGTCTGGATTCCAGGCAAGCCTACCGAACCCATATAGATTTGCCATCGCCAGGTCGTATCCAAGCCAGTTGGCATCAGTACCTACGTTCGTTACCGCCACGAACCCGCCCAGTGGCCTTCCAAAAGTCTTACCCGCGACGATGTCTTTCACCGGTGTCCGGCGACCATCAACGCGCATATCGAAATCGAGAATCTGTTTCCACATCGGCACTAGAAAGCAGAGGTGACGCTGCTGTCCCGTATACTCCTGCGTTACCTGAAACTCAATGGTTTTGTTCGTTCGCTTCAATGCTCCGAATAAAGGTGACACGGGCTCTCGTACCTGGAAGTCGATCGGTCCGTACTTGATCTGAACAAGCACGTTGTCGTCAAATTGGCCGTCGAGTTTCGCGAAATTATCGTAAGCCGCCCGTGCACGATCATTCTTAAGATCGCGCCAATCCATATGGTTGTTGTAGACAAAGCCCCGATAGATTAGGACTCCGCCGTGTGGCTTAAGCGCTCTCGCGATCACATTCGCCGCGTCCGCGTGAGTGCGGCCGTAAGTGGAAGGGCCAACTCGTCCTTCCGAATCGGCCTTTAACAAAAAGCCTCCGAGATCAGGAATTGAGCGATAGACATCATCGACCTTTGTCTTCCACCACTGAACCACCTTCGGGTCGAGCGGGTCGAAATTGTCCAGATGGCCGACCACTTTAGGGCTGCTCAAATCCACAGAAATCGAGAGGCGAACACCCCATGGCCGAAAGGCATCAGCCACACGGGACAATTCAGCCAGGAACTCGCTGGATAAAACTCGCAAATCGGCATTTACATTGGTCACCGTACACCCGTTGAGGCCAATTGAGGCCAAAAGGCGCGCGTAATCGCCGGCACGTGTGAGATCCGGGACAACGTGTCCGCCATCAAAAAAAATCGAGCGCCCGCCGTACCCTCTCTCAATGCTCCCGTTTAAGTTGTCCCATTCGTTCGTCCAGCGAATCGATGCATAGGGAGCACTCGCCTCATCCAACTGGCTTAGATCTGTTCGCAATGCGATCTTACGTAGTAGGGCAAACGTGCCGTATAGCACTCCGCGATCATTGGCTGCCGAAATCAAGAGCATCGAGTGACCGTTCGCGGCGGTGTTCCTGATGAGATAAGCGTCTTCACTCAGGGTCGAAGGAAGTTGCAGATGCGGTGCGACTGGCCTGATTGAGTCGAGGCGCGCGAGCACAATGCTGCTTTCCTCTGGCAATTGCTTTTCGGTTCGCAGCGTCCGCCCCACCATGCTACGGAATCCTCGCACCAACTCATTGGTGGCAGCATCCATCACAGGCGAAGCGTCGAGCGTCACGACCGTCGCTGGCAGATTCAAATACGCGAGCTTGATACCGGGATCGTCTATTGCTTCGTATCGCAGCCAGGCGGCGTGCCCGGTTTCGGCCCTCAAAGGCAGTACGCAAGCAACGAGAACTCCGATTCTTGCTAAGTACCTCACCGCAGCTCCGGCTGAAGAGATCGGCTCTGAATCTTCTCCGGTTTCAGGGTTGGACAACGAACATCGTTCGGATCCGCCCAGCGATCGTTGGGGATGATGGGAGCCCAGTTCGGGCGCAGCGGATCCTGATCATAGGGATATCCACCGAGTTCTCGATAAAGTTCCTGATACTGACGAAGCTTGTCCCGATTCAGCTTCACGCCAAGTCCTGGGGCATCGGGGATTGCGATCGCACCACCCTGGTAGCGCATCAAGCCGCCTTCAATTATGTCGTCGGTGAGGTGATGATAGTGGGCATCGGCGGCGAAGGAAAGATTTGGAATGACCGCGCCCAGGTGCAACATAGTGGCAAGCTGAATTCCCAGTTCGCCAGAGGAGTGTACCGCCACTCCGAGCTGAAATGTTTCACAAATCCCCGCCGCCTTAATACAGGGCCGTATCCCGCCCCAGAATGTCGTGTCCAGAAGGATCACGTCCGCTCCTACGTCCAGCACATTCGCGGACAACTGCTCGAAATTCACGACCACAGTGTTCGTAGCAAGCGGGATTCGTACCATCTCTCGCACTCGCCTCAACCCGTTCAGGCCAAAAACCGGATCTTCCAGATAGTCGTTCCGCAAGTCCTCGATGGCTTGTCCGACACGAATTGCCTGTTCGGTCGACCACGCGCCATTCGGATCGATGCGGACGCTATCGCTAGGGAACGCGTGTGCGAGCGCTCGAAAAGCTTCAATCTCGTAGTCCGGAGGGAAAACCCCCGCTTTTAACTTGTGACTCGTGAACCCGTACTTGGTTTTGAGTTCACGTGCATAATCAACCAGTTGATCCGCTGTCCGCACCTCGCCCTTTCCCGTCTCCGGATGGGCGTAACGCCAGAAACAATATGAGGCGAACGGTACTCGATCGCGCAGCTTTCCTCCCAAGATTGCGTGGACGGGAACGCCCCAGGCCTGGCCTAGAATATCCAAGCAGGCGAATTCCAGGGCTGCCAACAATTGGGTCCGGTTGTTGTACAGGGAAGCCGTCGGATTAGCAATCCGAAACCGCATCTCTTCGAGCTTCGCCGGATCATGCCCGACCAGATAGCGTTTCAATGAACGGATCGCGTTCTCCGCCGATTCACCGCCCCCGCCCATTTCCCCGAGACCAAGGAGTCCCTCATCAGTTTCCACCTCGATGATGGTCCGAACGAACCTGCCCCAATGGCAGCCGTTCGCGTGTCGTAAGGGTGCGTTGAGTGGGACGGTAACGGTCGACGCGCGGATATCGCTGATTCGCATCGGTACTCTGGATTGCTCAGCCTCCCGTTCAGTTTCAGAGTATATGTAATGCGTTCGCGGACGTAACTCACCGCGTGATCACGGATTCATCACTGCCTCCGCTCACGCCGGATACCCGATTCACGAACAATTTTGCTAGGTCTATGCGGCCCGAGCTTGCCCGAACGAGATGTGCGTCATGAGGCTGGATCAGCCCAACGTCTACATTGTTCTCACCTCAAACTAAACCTCAACTCAGAACGGTAATCACTCACATCCGGTCCTTCGGGTCCGACAGGTAGCGCTTCGTCATGGGGCGAATCCGTTCCGGCGACAAGCTCTGCCGAAACTTGCTCTCAGCTAGCACCTGGAACTTCTTCGGGGTGGGCGAGTTCCGCCCAAGCGGCCGATTTAGCGCCCACCATTTGCGGCTCCGACGGCTAGATGCTAGCGGCCTATAACTCGCGCGCATTCGTGCGCTGAACGCTTTCTCTTGAAGCTTGAAAGTCTAAGCGATTAATAGTATATATAATCCGAGTCGCGAACGAATTCGTGATTGTTGCTTCGAGGGGGATCTATGCGTCTAAGGCACTCGCGTTTGGCGCGCACCTTAACCTTTGTATTTCTACTCTGTGCCGTTTCGTTTTCTGGCTACGGCCAGGTTCTCTACGGTTCTATCACGGGCACGGTGTCGGACCCTAGCGGAGGAGCAGTTCCTGGCGCAACTGTTCAGGTCCAAAATCCCGATACCGGCCTGCAACGCGAAACAACCACCAACGGGGAAGGGATCTATCTGCTGAGTGACCTTCCGCCTGGAAATTATACGGTCACTATCACCAGTGCCGCGTTCGCGAAAGCGGTCGTCAATGGTGCTTCCGTGGCTGCAAATCAGGTAAGAAGGGTGGACGCCACGCTACAAGTTGCGCAGGTTAGTCAAACCGTAGAAGTGAACGCGGCCAGTCAGGCCTTGCAAACGGATCGCGCTGACGTAAATACCAACATCAGTCGCCAGGAGGTCGCGAACCTCCCCATAACTGGCAGCGGCGGTCGGAATTTCCAGAGCCTTCTCACGATTGTTCCTGGCACGACACTCGGTGCGCCGGCTAATTCAGCGGCGGCAGATCCGGGCCGATCGTTCACTGTGAATGTGAACGGCGTCTCGCGTTTGCAGAACAATACCCGGATCGACGGTTCCAGCATTACATATCCTTGGTTGCCCGCAAACATCGTGTATGTGCCCCCCGCGGAAGCGATCGAGACAGTAAATGTGGTGACGAACTCGTTCAATGCGGAACAAGGTTTGGCAGGCGGCTCCGAAGTCAACGTTACTATCAAGTCCGGCACCAACGATTTCCACGGCTCCGGATGGATCTTCAATACAGATAGTCACTTCTTCGCGCAGAACTTTTTCCACCCGACGCCGCAGAATAATAAGTACATCCTGAACCAGTTCGGCCTCACTTTCGGCGGGCCGGTGTGGATTCCCAAAGTCTTCAACGGGAAGAACAAGTTATTCTTCTTCGTCGACTGGGAGCGTACCACCATCCGCACAGGCTCGCCGCCGAAATTTCTGACGATTCCGACTGCGGATCTGCGTGCCGGAGATTTCAGCGCTACCGGGACCACCATCTACGATCCGGCCTCAAATCCAAACCCGGCATTGCGAACGGCCTTCCCGGGAAATAGAATCCCGACGAATCGGATCGACCCCGCGGCCGCCACGATGGCCTCTCTCCTCCCCGCCGTCAACGTCGGCGGTGCCGGATCCGTTAACAACTACGTCCCAACAGGGAAGGGAACTACCGATCGCGACAACATCGATATCAAGATCAACCACCACGTTACTGACAAATTGGCGTATTTCGGTCGCTACAGCTATGGACCATCCACAATCTTCGATCCTCCCCAGTTAGGAGCAGCTGGCGGCGATGCCCTGAACGGTGGTCAACTCGGAAACGCCACGGCAAAGATCCGCATCGGCGGCGCGGGCCTTACCTACACTATCAGTCCTACGCTGCTGCTCGACGCAAATGCCGGATACACGCGACAGCGGTTAGGCGCGGAAGACGTCGATATCGGTACAAACTACGGCCTCGATGTGCTTCACATACCGGGTACAAACGGATCTAATCCTCTGCAGGGCGGGATTCCGTTTTTTGCCATCAACGGCTATGCGAATCTCGGAAATTCCAATACAGGTAGCCCCTTCCTGTTTCGAGATAACCAATATGTCTCAAACGTCAACCTGAGCTGGGTGAAGGGGCCGCACACGCTGCGCTTTGGCTTCGAATTTCAGGACCAGCAGCTGAATCATTTCCAGGCACAGGGCGGAACCTTTCAAACGGTTCGCGGCAGCTTCCAATTCAACGGTCAGGCCGCCGCTCTTCAGAACGGCCCTTCGGCAAACATGTTCAATGCCTGGGCCGCATTCTTACTCGGCCTCCCGTCCAACGCCGGTAAAGTAATGCAGCGTGTTAATCCGAACTCCCTTCGCATGTTTGCTTACGCCGGATATGCGCAGGACCAGTGGCAAGTGAATCCGAAGCTGACGCTTAACTACGGCGTACGCTACGAATTTTACCCCTGGCCGCACACGGACCACGGAGGTGTCCCGCGCTTTGACCCGTCGACCGGTCAGGTCTATATCGGTGGTGTTGGAATCGTGCCCGAGAACACGGGTGCTGACGCCGGCTCTGGCCAGTTTGTACCACGATTCGGCATTGCGTATCGAGTCACGGAAAGCACAGTTATTCGCAGTGGATTCGGTCTCTCCGTTGATCCAAAACCCTACATTGATTTCCGGAATGCGTATCCGAATATCAACGCCTGGGCCATGCCGGTGCCGAGCAACGCCTTCATACCCGTCACTACTCTCCGTCTGGGCTTGGATGAGGCGACTTACGGCCAGTTCCCCAACCTCGGGAATGGGGTCATTCCTCTGCCTGCCAACACTGGCACAACCACTTGGCCGAAGGATGTCCGGCGAAAGTACATCGAATCTTGGAATTTCATGGTCCAGCATCAATTCGGGCCGAACACCACCGCACAGGCTGGCTATGTCGGAACACGAGCCGTTGGGCAGATGCAGTTTGTGAACATCAATCCGGGTCCGCCAGCTACACCCGGCCTTCCCGTCGGAAATGCGGCGCGTCTCCTCGCCGGTCCACTTGGACTCCTGGCCGATATCAACGAAATCGAACCTTTCAAGACAACAACTTATGACGCGATGCAGAGCCAGATTACGCACCGGTTCGGAACGTCGCAAATTGGTGCGGTTTATACCTGGTCGAAAACCATCAACTGGGCCGACAACGATGCGAATCCTCGAATTCAATGGCCGGGCGCCTGGAATCTGAACAGGGGACCAGCGGGCTACGATCACACTCATAACGTCGAGACCTTTTATACTCTCGAATCTCCTTTCGGCGCAGGGAAGAGATGGATGCATTCCGGTATAGCGAGCCACATTCTCAGCGGCTGGTCATTGACTGGGATCTTTAGCGCGCTGAGTGGCGCACCCATTTATGTGATACAGAGTGCAGCCAATAACCTCAATGCGGCAGGTAGCGCGCAGGTTCCTGACCTTGTGAAAACGAATGTGGCTATCTATGGAGGCATCGGACTCGGTCACCCCTATTTCGATACGACGGCTTTCGCACCAGTTAATATTCCCGCTAATCAGCCTCAGCGATTTGGGACATCAGGACGCGATAACATACGTGGTCCGGGATTCCTCAATATGGACACTGGTCTGTTCCGCACGTTCACAATCCGGGAGCGGTTTAATATTCAATTTCGAGCCGAAGCCCTGAATATCCTTAATCATCCGAATTTTGCGACTCCGACAACTACTTCCCCTGCCGCGGACGTGACCAGCGGTCCCGCATCCTTCGGTTTCATTACTTCGACTGCGACGAACGCTAATCCGCGCGAATTTAGATTCGCCACACGTGTATTCTTCTAGAGGCTTGATTCTCTAAATAGGCCGGCGGCAGCCCCTTTCCGGGAAACGTGCCGGCTCGGATCGGAGGACCATGAATCGAATCGCCTCGCCTGTGCTCGTTATCGCAACGGTGCTCATTGCGACTCTGCCTTTATGCGCTTTTCAGGCGTCGAGCAAACCGAAATACCTCGACCCTGAAGCTTCACCCGAAACCCGTGCCGCCGACCTCGTTTCGCGAATGACGCTCGAGGAAAAAGTGTCGCAAATGCAAAACTCCGCTCCTGCCATTCCTCGGCTTGGAATTCCCGCCTACGATTGGTGGAACGAAGCTTTGCATGGTGTCGCCCGCGCCGGCCTGGCCACGGTGTTCCCGCAGGCAATTGGCTTGGCCGCCACCTGGGATATGGATCTCGAACACCGCATCACCGAAGCGATCTCCACGGAAGCACGCGCCAAGTACAACGATGCGATCAAGCACGACAATCACGGCCGCTACTACGGTCTCACCTTCTGGTCGCCGAACATCAACCTGTTTCGTGATCCACGCTGGGGTCGCGGGCAGGAAACTTACGGCGAAGATCCCTATCTGACATCTCGCATGGCGATCGCTTTCATAAAAGGTATGCAGGGGAACGATCCCCACTACTTCAAAACCATCGCCACCTCCAAACACTACGCGGTTCATAGCGGTCCCGAAACTTCGCGTCACCAGTTCGATGCAAAGGTGACGGAACAGGACCTCGAAAGCTATCTGTATGCATTCCGGGCAACCGTGCTTGAAGCGGGCGTGGATTCTTTCATGTGCGCGTACAACCGCGTCAACGGAGCTCCCGCCTGTGCAAGCGATTTCCTGCTTGCTGAGAAACTTCGCAACGCGTGGCACTTCGGCGGCTACGTGGTAAGCGATTGTGACGCGATCGATGACATCTATACGGGCCATCATTACGCCTCCTCTCTGGCGGAAGCCTCGGCGAAAGCCGTAAAAGCCGGAACCGACCTCGACTGCGGCAAGTCTTATAGGACTCTTACGGAAGCTGTTTCGAAAGGCTATATAGATGAACGGGAGATCGATCGTTCGCTCGAACGACTCTTCGTTGCTCGCTTCCGCCTGGGTATGTTCGATCCGGGGGAACGCGTTCCGTTCTCGAAAATCGAAATGGATCAGGTCGAGTCTCCATCGCATCAGCGCCTAGCCCTCGAAGCTGCAGAGAAGTCCATCGTGCTTCTGAAAAATGACGGCGTCTTGCCGTTTCAGTCGATACCAAAGCACATCGCGGTTATCGGGCCCGCCGCCGACGACCCCGATGTGTTGCTTGGGAATTACAACGGAATTCCTTCGCACATCATCACGCCGGCGCAGGGAATCGCCCGCAAATTCGGAAAAACTTCAGAAGTCGTTTCAGCCCTCGGCAGCACCTATGTCGAATCCTGGCCCGCCCTCATCCCTGAAGCCGCATTGACGCCCGACGGAACCGCCGGCCGGCACGGACTCAAGGCCGAATACTTCGCGAACGACAACCTTTCAGGCCAGCCGCAACTCACGAGGGTCGATCCCCGAGGCTACTTCGTGTGGGACATGTCAGATCCCGCGGTGGTGAAAGCAGTTCCCCGGCAGAGCTTCTCACTGCGGTGGACCGGTTCCATCCAGGTGAAGCGAACAGGCGACTATCAGTTGGGCGTCATGCGAGTCGAATGTCACAGCTGCGGCCGACGTGATTCTGCCTCAATTTATCTGGATGGCAAACTTCTTGTGGACGACAACAAGCGGGCCGCCGACCAGATGTCAGCCACCACCGCCACCGCAACCCTGCAAGCCGGTCACTCTCACTTGCTCAGAGTTGAATACCGCGGCACAGGTGGAGGCGGTGGTTTGGAGCTGGTCTGGAAACCGCCCGCCGATGTTGCTCTCCAGGATGCTCTGGATCTGGCCAAAAGGTCGGATGTCGCCGTGCTCTGCATCGGGCTCAACTCGCGTCTGGAAGGTGAGGAATCGAAAATCGCAATTCCCGGTTTTTCCGGTGGTGATCGAACCAGCCTCGATTTGCCCGCCCCTCAGCAGAAGCTCCTTCAGAGTGTTCTCGACACGGGTAAACCAGTCGTTGTCGTTCTGATGAACGGAAGTGCCTTAGCCGTCCCCATTGTCAAGACACGCGCGCGCGCCGTTCTTGAGGCGTGGTACGGAGGGCAGGAAGGCGGAACTGCTATCGCGAATACACTTTCGGGCGATAATAATCCGGCGGGCCGGCTTCCCATCACTTTCTATGAATCTCTAAATGATCTGCCCCCTTTTGATGACTATTCCATGCAGGGCCGTACCTACCGGCTTTTTAAGGGACCGGTCCTGTTTCCGTTCGGCTTTGGCCTGAGCTATTCGAAATTCGAATACTCTGCACTGGCCGCGAAACGTGCTTCAGGGGGGTACGAAGTGACT
>JAFAUR010000006.1 GCA_019243205.1 Acidobacteriaceae bacterium
GGCGTTTTACGGGAAAGAGCAGGTGTCATTCCGAGCCGCGAAGACGGCGAGGAATCCCGACGTCGGTCGCGAACAACTTCCGGATTCCTCGCGCTCTTCGGCGCTCGGAATGACAATGCCCGGCGGCTCCAACGGCATCGCCATCGCGCCGAAGAACACCGCCGATCACCGCGCGCTGCTGCTCATCAATCCGCACACCTCGTTCTACTTCCGGTCGGAATTACAGATGGCGAGTGACGAAGGCTTGGATGCATACGGCGCAGTAACGTGGGGCCAGTTTTTCGTTTATCAGGGATTCAATGATCGCGTCGGCTGGATGCACACATCGAGCGCCGTTGATGCAGTGGATGAGTACATCGAGACGGTCACGAAAAAGGGCGGCCATCTCGTTTACAAGTACGGTAATGAAGAGCGGCGCGTCACCGTTACCGAAGTGAGCGTTCCATACAAAACGGCGAATGGGATGTCCCAGCGGAAATTTACCGTTTACGGTACAGAGCATGGCCCCGTCATCCGCGAAGCGAACGGAAAGTGGATCACCATCCGGCTGATGCAGAAGCCCATTGAGGCGTTGACACAGTCGTTCATCCGGACCAAGGCGCGTGACTTCAAGGCCTACCGGCAAACGATGGAGTTGCATGCGAACTCGTCAAACAATACGATCTTCGCGGATGCGGACGGAGACATTGCATATTTCCACGCAAATTTTATTCCCCGGCGCGACACTCGTTTTGACTGGACCCAGCCTGTCGACGGCAGTGATCCAGCTACGGATTGGCACGGGCTGCTCTCGGTCGACGAGACTCCGCGCTTGCTGAACCCCAAGAGCGGATGGCTTTACAACTCAAATAATTGGCCCTGGTCGGCCGCCGGTCCAAGTAGTCCCCGGCGTCAAGATTACCCGGTTTATGTGGACTCGGGAACCGAATCGGCTCGTGGCCTGCATGCCATTCGGGTGCTGCAGGACAAAAAAGACTTCACTCTCAACTCGCTTATTACGGCGGCGTACGACAGCTATCTGCCTTGGTTCGACAAGCCCCTGCCCGCGCTGGTAAAGGCCTGGGATGATCTGCCCGCTGCGGATCCGCTGAAATCCCGGCTTGCTCCGCAGATCGATGTTCTGCGTCACTGGGATCAGAGGTGGAATGTCAATTCCGTGCCAACGTCCCTGGCCGTGTTCTGGGGCGAAGAGATCCGCAGCAAGACTTTGCCGGAATCAAAAAAGACCGGGAAATTGGTCGAAGACTACATCGGAACCAGCGTGGCTCCCAGGCGGCTGTTGAACGCACTGGCGGCAGCTTCCGATAAACTGCAAGTGGATTTTGGGACCTGGAAGACGCCCTGGGGACAGATCAATCGCTTCCAACGCCTCACGGATGACATCGATGCACGCTTCAGTGATGCGAAACCCAGTATCCCAGTCGGCTTCACATCATCGGTTTGGGGTTCGCTCGCAGCTTCTGGAGCGCAAGCATATCCGGGCACGAAGAAGTGGTACGGGACGAAGGGTAACAGCTTCGTTGCCGTCGTTGAGTTCGGCGACCGCGTCCGTGCCAAGGCCGTCACGGCCGGAGGGGAAAGCGGTAATCCGCGTTCCAAGCACTTCGATGATGAAGCCACCCTCTATGCGACGGGCAATCTGCGGGACGTCTATTTTTATCCAGCTGATCTGAAGGGCCACATCGAGCGGGAATACCATCCTGGCCAATAGCCCGCGCTAGTTGGTGTGCTCTTTCGCGAACTGACTACCGGGCGTCCATTGCGGGCGCTCGGGCGCGTTCGCAACTGCCTTCACCAGCGCCGCGTAGAAGTGATTGAACTTGGCTGCCGCTTCGGGATCCCAGGGTTGTGCGAGGTCATCAGCAGGGCTGTGGTAGCGCTCTGCATACCACTCACGATAGCTTTTCTCTTCCGGACTGCCCTTTTCGTAGCCGAATACAAAATTCAGCGCCGGCACTCCAATCTGCATGAAGCTGAAGTGGTCGGACCGCCGTAACAGATTGCGTTCAGGTTCAGGATCGGCCTGTATGCGTATGCCGAACGATTGCGCTACATGTTCCACGATCTGGCCAAGTGTCGATTCGTGCAGCCCGAGCACCGTGAGAATCTTCAGCGGAAAAATCGGTCGCAGCTGGTCGAGATTTAGATCGGCCGCAAGCTGTTCTTTGGGAATCGTCGGGTGTGCCGCGAAATAACGTGAGCCGAGCAGGCCCTTTTCTTCTCCCGTCACCACACAGAAGAGCAGAGAGCGCTTGAACGTCGTGTCGGAATCGTGGAGTGATTGCGCAAGATCGATCAAGAGAGCCACGTAAGCAGCATCGTCGAAAGCGCCGTTGTATATGGCATCCCCGTTTCGCGGCTCACCGATCCCGTAGCCGTCCAAGTGGGCCGAGAGGACAACATATTGATTGCGGAGCACGGGATCGGAGCCCGGCAGAGTAGCGAGAATATTGTCCGATACGATTCCCGTGTCATCAACCGTCAGGGTGGCCTCGAGAGTTCCTGGGATTGCGAAGTTCGGAAGGGCTTGACCCAAATCGCGGCGGTGTTGCAGTTCGGCGCACGTGAAGGGCGTGCCCACGAAGAGAAGTTCAGCATCATCCGGATTGATGCGGAAGGCAACCGGCGTATGCAGATCCATTGGCTTTTGGCTCGCCTCGGCGAGCGTCACCGACGCGGCATAAGGCACAGGCCAGATGGGCGGCTCCGGTCCTCCCAGGCTGTCGACCGAGATGCTGCCGGCAGCGTTCTCGGGGATTTTGGCCGGCGGGGGCGCGCCCGCAGTTCGGATGCGCGGAACACCCAACACCACAACGATGGCCCCGCGTGTCTTGCGAGCATCGAGCGTGGCTGGATCGCCGATAAAGTAAAGCGGCCCCCGCACGGTGTGCGGCATGCCTGGCCGTACTGCGACCGTGACTTGCCGGAACCAGTCGAACGTTTTGGCGCTGCCGTCACGGAAGATCTGAAAGGCCGATGCTCGCGCATTCAGTTTTCGCGAGCGCATGGGAACAGGCTGGCGAAATCCGTCCGTACCGGCTGCTGACAACCCCGCATCCCGGAAATTCTGGATGACGTAATCTTCAGCTGCGGCATAGCCTTTGCTTCCGGTGTCACGGCCTTCCATGTTGTCTGCCGCGAGAGCTTCCGTGTAAGACCACCAACGCCTTGTGGCCTTGTCAGGCTCCGTGGCGCACAACAGAACACAGCACAGAAGAAGTACGAACCCGAGCGAGCCCGCTACACTCTTGTTATTCGCTGTTAACACAGGGAGCGACCGTTTGCGATTAGCCACTGTTTCTTATCTTCTTGTATTCGTGATCGTACTGCAGGGGGCCGACTGGGGCTCTCCCGCAGTGAAGAACGCCAAATCCAGTATTTCGCCTTCAAATCTTTTGCGGCACATCAGGGAGTTGTCTTCGGATCAATATGCAGGCCGAGCTCCGGGCACGATCGGTGAAGAGAAAACGGTTGCGTACGTGATTGCGCAATGCAAGCAAATCGGCCTGCAGCCTGGAACGCCGGAAGGCGGTTGGACGCAGAGCGTGCCGCTGTGGGGCATGCTGTCGAAAGGCAAGATGGCAGTAAAGGCCGGCGGCAAAGAGCTCGATCTGGTTGCCGGCAAAGATTACGTCGCCTGGTCGGCTATGCCGGACGAGAAGGTCTTGCTCGATGGTAGCGGTATGACGTTCGTCGGCTATGGCGTCGTTGCGCCTGAATACAGCTGGGATGATTACGCCGGTACCGACTTGCGCGGAAAGACCGTCCTTATGCTCAGCGGGGATCCGCCCGTTGCCGACCCTCACGATCCCGCCAAGCTGGATGAAAAAACGTTCCTCGGTCGTGCCTTGACCGTTTACGGCAGAACCGGAACGAAGCTCGATACCGCCTACAAACACGGCGCGGCAGCCGTCATTTTGCTCTACTCAACCCGGCAAGCGGGAGCGAACCTGTTTCAGAACTACAGCCGGGAAACTATGACCCTGCGCGGACGGGATGAACGGCGTAGAGTAAAAGCCCAGGCTCTGCTGGATATGGACCGCGCAAAGGAATTGTTCGCGGCCGAAGGCAAAGACTTCGAAGCGGCCCGTGCGGACGCGGCCAAACCCGGCTTTCGCGCCATTCCGCTCAGCGGACAGGTCTCATTCGACATCGCCAACCGCGTGCGACGCGTGGACTCGGCAAACGTTCTTGCGAAAATCGAGGGTACTGACCCGAAGTTAAAGAATGAGTATGTCGTCTATAGCGGCCATTGGGATCACCACGGCCAGGTCGGTTCGCAGATTTTTCACGGTGCAAGCGACAACGCGGCGGGCACAGCGGGCGTGCTTGAGCTGGCACGAGCATTTCGAACTCTGGAGCCTGCGACGCGTCGGACCCTGTTGTTTCTTTGGCCGACGGCCGAAGAGAAAGGATTACTGGGCGCCCGCTATTATGTCGAGCATCCCCTCTACCCCCTAAAGCAGACCGTCGCCGACATCAATCTCGATTACTTCAGCAATTGGGGTTGGGGCCGCACGCGGGATTTCAGCATCATCGGAATCGGCAACTCGACTCTCGACGACATCGCAGCAGCGGCAGTGCAGCGGCAAGGTCGCGAGCTGACCGGCGATACAGCACCTGAGCAGGGATTCTATTTCCGATCGGATCACTACGAGTTCGCGCGCTTGGGCGTCCCATCGCTCGAGACAAGTCCAGGTATCGACTACGTGGGGAAACCTGCCGGATACGGCGTCGAGAAGAGGAACCAATATATCCACCACGATTATCACCAGCCTTCAGATCAGGTGAAACCGGATTGGGATCTGAGCGGTGCGGTGGAGGATCTTCGAATCCTGTTCGAAGTCGGTTACCAGGTTGCGCAGGTAGATGGCCGCCCATCGTGGAAACCAGACGCCGTGTGGCGGCCCGAGCCGGAATAGGAACACCAAGTAAGCTCGATGACCTGCTTATGCAATACTCCGTGAGATGATTCGAACTTTTGCGGCGATTGCATTTGCGGCGGCGTGCGCATTAGCAGCGATCAACCAGGAAACGCCGGTTGCAAATGGGCCCTTTGAGGTAACCTCGCTGCTTGGCCGGAAGCTCTACGCGCTGCCCGATGACGACGGAAGCATCCGGGCTGCGCAGCGAACCTTACAAGCCGATCCGAAAAATCCGGATCTCGCACTGAAGCTGTCGAAAGCGCAGGCTGCGAAGCGGCAATATCGGGAGGCGGTCACCACTTGTACGGCTGCACTCGCCCAGAATCCCGCAAACGCTGCACTGTATCTGGAACGCGGACATCGCGAGTTGGGCCTGCGCGACTTCAAAACCGCCGATTCAGATCTGCAGAGAGCGATCGAGCTCGATCCGAAACAATTAGACAGCTACTATCATTTCGGGCTCGCCAACTACTTCCTCGGCGATTTCAATCGCGCAGTGGAGTCGTTTGCGCACGCGCTGGACCTGGCGCAGAATTCGGATAGCGTCATCGATTGCTCGAACTGGCTGTATGTCTCGCGCAGGCGCGCGGGACAAAAAGATCAGGCGGCGAAGGTTTTGGACAGCATCACGCCTGATCTGAAGAACAACGAACCTCACCTGTTTTTCTATCTTCAGCTGTTGCGCTTCTACAAAGGCGCGCTGCCTCAAGATGCGATTCTGCCGCCTGTGCCTGAGGGTCCGGACGACATTGAGGGCGAGCTATCGTTCGACACGATCAATTACGGAATCGGCAACTGGCATCTGTACAACGATAGCGATCGCGCCAAAGCCAACCAGTTCTTCAGTCGCGTCGTAAAGGGTTATGCCTGGAATGCCTGGGGCTTCATTGGTTCAGAGATCGAGCTAGCGAAGCGCAAGTAGCTGCTTCACGCAGCGACATGTACACTGAAACGAAATCCGAACGGCATGTGTAATAAGTCAGTTAAGTTTCTCTGCGAGCGCGCGTGCTCGGCCGCGTTGTTTGCATCGTTATTGTTGTGCACCCACGGGCACGCCGGGGCATCGACACGCCTGCTGCGAACTCCGACGGTCAGTGCGGATCATATCGCGTTGGCATATGCGAACAACATCTGGATCGTCGACCGCAAAGGCGGATTCGCACGCCGCCTCACCAGTTTCCAGGGCGAAACCGTCAATCCGCATCTTTCTCCTGATGGCAAGCTGGTCGCATTTAGCGCCGAATACGAAGGCAACATGGACGTCTACACCGTGCCCGTCACCGGCGGCGAACCGAAACGGCTGACCTGGCATCCGGGTCCCGATATCGCCGAAGGCTGGACTCCGGACGGCAAAGCGGTGCTGTTTACTTCTACCCGTGCCAGTGCAGGCCCGATCGCTATTCCGAGATTCTGGACTGTTCCCGTCGACGGCGGAGTGCCGCAAGCGCTCGCGCTCCCACGCGGCTATCAGGGAAAGATTTCGCCTGACGGCTCGCATATTGCCTACCGCATGAACAACTCTTGGGACGAGGAGCGTCGCAACTATCGCGGTGGCCAGAACCGCCCCATCTGGATCGCGGATTTGCACAGTTTCGATGTCGTGACTCCGCCCTGGACGGATTCGAAGGACATGGATCCGGTCTGGGTCGGCGATGTCGTCTATTTCATTTCCGATCGCGACGGCGTTGCCAATATCTGGTCCTTCGACACTGCAAAAAAGAAACTTGCCCAGGTGACCGAGTTCAAAGGTTTCGACGTGAAGACGCTCGACGCATGCGCAGGTACCGTCGTTTTCGAGCAGGGCGGCTATATCCACGAGCTGAACACGAAAACCGGCAAGACCCACGAGGTGGATATTACAGCGGCGGGCGATTTTCCCTGGATGATGCCGCGCTGGGAGGACGTGGGCGGCCGAATGACGAACATGATCGTTTCGCCTACGGGCAAACGCGTGGGGGTGGAAGCTCGCGGAGAGATTTTCACGATCCCGGCGGATAAGGGCGATGTCCGAAATTTGACTCACTCGAGCGGCTCCGCGGAACGAGATCCGGCGTGGTCGCCGGATGGCAAATACCTGTCTTACTTCAGCGACAAGTCAGGCGAGTACAAGCTTGTCATTGAGTCGCAGGACGGCATTGCGCCCCCGCGCGAGATTGCGCTGCGTCACCCGACCCACTATTACACGGCATCGTGGTCGCCTGATTCAAAAAGACTGCTGTATACGGATACCAATCTGAAGGTTTGGGTGCTGGATGTGGCAAGCGGATCCGCCAAGATCGTCGGCGAAGACCCATGGATGGTGCCCGCGCGGACACTGAATCCTGTGTGGAGTCCCGATTCAAAGTACGTTGCGTATGCCAGCCGCTTGCGTTCTCTCTATCACGCGATTTTCATCAGCAACGTAGAGACCGGTGAAACAAAGCAGATCACTGACGGGCTTGCCGATTCCGTATGGCCGGTGTGGGATGCAAGCGGGAAATATCTCTGGTACCTGGCTTCGACTGACCTGGGCCTGAAATCTCAATGGCTCA
>JAFAUR010000246.1 GCA_019243205.1 Acidobacteriaceae bacterium
TGGGACTCCAGGCTCCCCTACTACCCGAAACTCATGGTTGAGGCGACTGGATTCGAACCAGCGGCCCCCTGATCCCAAATCAGGTGCGCTACCGGGCTGCGCTACGCCTCGACAAAACTTGGTGGCTGCGGCAGGCGTCGAACCTGCGAACCTCCGGCTTTTCAGACCGGCGCTCTACCAAACTGAGCTACACAGCCAAACGATCCCTAATCCTTGTAGGGATCGAACTCGTTGGCTCCTGCCATCGCGACGCCTACTGGCGTGAGTGTATGCAGGATCTTGATCGTTCCTTCGTGATGGCCTAATACCTTCGGCAGGCGCTTGTACGCCTGCGGCGATTCGTCGAGTCCACCTCCGCGTAATGTGACGCCCTTCTGCCGGAGCCACTCGTTCATCTCCTCAGGCTTGATCGTCCGCTTCGCTTCATTGCGGCCCATCGTGCGACCAGCACCGTGGACCGTCGAGTACAACGCGGTCTTCGATACATCGGACTCAACACCCTCGATGATCACTGCGTCTTCACCCATCGATCCACCGATGAATCCGCGCTGGCCTGGAAACGCCGGGGTCGCGCCCTTGCGAATCACCATATAGTCCAGGCCGTTGTGCGTTTCGGCCCACGCGTAGTTGTGGTGATTGTGGACTTCTTCCAGGATCTTGGCCCCGAGCAGTTGCGCTACTCGGTCGCATACCCAGGTCCGGCCCGCGTATGCATACTCACCCGCAAGTTGCATTCCCTTCAGATAGTCGTATCCGATCTCTGACTTGAGAGGCAGAACGAGGGGCGCTACATCCATCCCGTCCTTGCCGCCGCCGAGCTTCAGGAAGTACGTTGCGACTCCGTGACCGAATCCGCGCGAGCCGAAATGCACACCGATCCATACACGATCCTCTTCATCTGTGAAGAGATCGACGTAATGGTTGCCTGAACCGATTGTGACGAGTTGCTGACGTGCCTTATCCTTCAGCGGCTTCGCGTACGACTCGTTCCATACCGGCGCATCGAACAGCGGCGAGTCTACCGTTTCGTTGTTCTTCCGGCCCACGCCGAACGAGAGAGTATTCCACACATCGTCCATGATGCGCTCGATATTCGCCCGGAGCTCTACACCCGGCATATCTGTCAGCACAGCCTTGTTGCCGCAGCCGATGTCGAACCCTACACCACTCGGGCTCACAGCCTCGCGGTAAGCCACGACGCCGCCAATCGGCACGGCATAACCTTTATGGTTATCGGCGCACAGTACGCGCTTCGTAGCATGCTCATTCTCAAGCGTGCGCTGCATCTGCGCCAGTGTTGCGCCGTCGGGATATCCGAACACGGTGATCTGACCATCGTTGATCTGGTACATCGCTTCCTCTCTCAATCTTTCGTGGATCGCCAGAGATTTGAACTCTGCTGCGCTTCTCCTTGCAAGGGAGACGGCCACTCCAAGCAGCCCCGCGACCCGTTAACTAAACCCCACATCAAGCGCACAGGCCGTTTGGTGGCCGTTGTGCGCGTTTCGACCTTGGGGTGGCCGGAGGGAATTGAACCCTCATGGACGGTTCCACAGACCGCCGCCTGAGCCATTCGGCCACGGCCACATCTGGAGCCGGTGACAGGAATTGAACCTGCGCGTTCCTCATTACAAGTGAGGTCCTCTTCGCCAACACGAGGATCACCGGCAAACTCTGGAGCCAGGAATGGGAAACGATCCCACGACCTCCGCTTTACGAAAGCGGCGCTCTGCCGACTGAGCTATCCCGGCACTCAAAACTTTGGAGCGGATGGAGGGACTCGAACCCTCGGCCTCAACCTTGGCAAGGTCGCATTCTCGCCGCTGAACTACATCCGCCTGGATGGGATGGCTGGACTCGAACCAGCGCATGGGAGATTCAAAATCTCCTGCCTTACCAGCTTGGCGACATCCCAAAACAGACAAATCCTTGGATGGGCGACTAGGATTCGCAACCTGGGCATAACTGATTCAGAGTCAGCTGCCTTACCAGCTTGGCTATCGCCCAACTTATTAAGTAAATTGGCTCCGAGTGAAGGATTCGAACCTCCGATGGGTGCATTAACAGTGCACTGCCTTACCACTTGGCTAACTCGGAATAAAAACCTCCGTAAAAAGCAAAAGCCCCTGAACCTTTCGGGTCAGGGGCTAAGAAACCTTTAGACTTATAGTCTTATCGGCTTCATGTCACCTCCAACCCACACGCGGGCGTACCCTGCGCGAACGGTTGATTACCATTGGCTGGCACTGCGAACCGGGTTGTGAGTTGATGCAACATTTCGCCGCTCTACTAACGTATCTCGAAGTTCAAAAGTTTGCAACGAATTTAATCCGATGTTCACGGTATAGTACTCACTTACCCATTCTCGGTCTTTGTTCCTTTCAAATGGGAGGAGGGTGCGGGGATCGAACCCGCGCATGCCGGATCTCCGACATCCACTCCGCTTCAGACGGAGAGCCTCACGACTCGGCCAACCCTCCACAAATTTGGCGGAAGCAGACGGAGTCGAACCATCAAGTCCCCTCGCGAGGCGCACCTCATTTCGAATGAGGCAGGCTTGCCACATGCCAATGCTTCCCTTGCGGAAGAGACAGGACTTGAACCTGCACACGCCTTTACGACATGAGCCTCGCTTCCAACGAGGTGCGATACCGTTCCGCTCACTCTTCCAAACTTCTCTGGCAGTGGGAGAGGGGATCGAACCCCCACATCCCTTCTCAGGACGGCCACGGTTTAGCAAACCGGCACATTACCGCTCTGTCATCCCACTGCATTGGTAGGCAGAGTGGGCGTCGAACCCACAGGCCGCTGATTTTAAGTCCGCGAAGTATGCCAATTCCCGTCACCTGCCCACACTTCAACCTGGTACCCGGAGAGGGATTCGAACCCACACTGTTCTGTTCCTAAGACAGACGCCTCCTGCCAGTTGGGCTATCCGGGCAAACTTGGTGCGCCGGGGATGACTCGAACATCCGGTGTTAGCTCCACAAGG
>JAFAUR010000316.1 GCA_019243205.1 Acidobacteriaceae bacterium
CTCGTGGAACCCTTAAGCTCCCGCTAACCGGCTGAGTAGATACTGGCGCGCATCGACGATCGGTTCCTCCCGGCGTCGTGGCGAGGGGCTGATCGCGTTGAGTTGATAAGGACCAGCCCTTCGCCCCTTCAGTTCCATTGTCAGACCCGATCACGTGGAGAGGATGTGATGTCCCGGCTGCTTGTTGCGCTGGTGTCATCCGTGCTCGCGGTCGGCGCTGGCACCAGCTTTGTTATTCAGCAGGCGGTGAATGCCGATCTGCGGGCTTCACTCGGTTCGGCCGCTTGGGCAGGCTTCGTGAGCTATCTCGGCGGGACCTTGTGCATGCTGGCCCTTGCGTCTCTCCTAAGAGAAACCGTTCCTGCGGCGACACTCATTCAAAGTAGCCACTGGTGGGCCTGGACCGGCGGCATCTTCGGTGCCATCTACATCGCGATTTCGATCGTCTTGGTGCCGCGTCTCGGCGCCGCGACTTTCATCGCGCTACTGGTCGCCGGGCAGATGCTCTCCTCTCTGATCTTCGATCACTATGGAATACTTGGTCTCGAACGTCACCCTGTTGATATCTCGCGCCTCGTCGGGGCCGCACTCCTGGTCGCAGGGGTCATTCTTCTCCGTATCTAGTCAGGATGACTAACCAATACTGTCGTAGGAATGAACTGGTTGTGCGTACGCAGCTTGTATCCACTGCGAAACGACATCTGAGAAGGTCGATGCCCCAACTCAGCGAATTTGGATGAGGGGACGAGGCGAAGCGCCGCTGCTTCCTATATGCTTCCTGACCCAAAGATCTCCGGAAGGATGCCCTCGGGAAACAATGGGAAAGCGACTGACCTTCGGCCCGAGGTTGTCACCCATGTCTTAGGAACGAATTGTCACCTATGTGTCCGGTCCGGACAGAATAAGGGTGGCGCGCCGGACGAGACAAAACCGCGAACATATATATCATTGAAGTTTATGTATGAATTTTAATTGGACGTGTTTCTTCTCCGGCAAGGTAAGGGCGCAGACATTCTGAATCCGAGAACGCGATTCGCAGGCTGCTGTCCCTCGTCGGCTTCCTCCACGATCTTCGCGACAGCGTCCCGGGGGCTGCGCGAGGGCCCGGATGCCGTGTTGCGTGAATGAAATTCGGCGGTGTGTGTCAAATGCTTTCATCCATCGCCGATCGGTGGTCATGTTTCTCCTTTGAGACGACCACCGGAGCTCCGGAAGTGGCCTGTCCACACTTGAAAGTGTGGACAGCAGACCCTCACCGGATCGTCCTCAGTCGGGATTAGCCGCATGTAACGGCGAAGCCGACTATGAGGGGCGACGGGGCCGCTCTCTGCGCGTCTGCTTCTACTCGAAACGGGGGAAGCACGGGTTTTCAGGCGGCCCCACCGTTTTGTTTTATGAACACGATCAAGACAATTCGCTTTGAGCGCGTGCACCCAAACGCTGACGCGGCGAAAAACGCCCAGCCCCCTCCAGGCGTTTTTTAAGCCGCGGCGCGGTCGGGTCGGCCCTTGGCGCGGCAGCATCACCCGTTGTTGCCGGGGGCCGACCCTCTTTGTATAGACACCGTCAACCCGGGCCTGGGTTGGCGGCGTTTACAGAAACGCGCTCAGGGTAATTTTGCCTTGACGTGCCTGTATAGCGGAACCTACTTTGGGGCTGGCGCGATTGTCCTCCCTCAACAGGGAAGTAAAGACGGCAAAGCGACGATGACCCAGTCGCCGAAGCTACTGCGTGAGCACGCAGAAGCGCTAGCGCGCCTCGCCGAAGCGGCGGGGGCCGAAGATCGAGCTTGTCTCCTGGCCGCAGCACACGATTGGCGCCGCATTGCCGATAAGCTCGATCGCGTGGGGGAGTCCCGAAAGTACGCGCCTCCCGCTCACGCACTACGGAGCTGACCCGGCCTCTTGTCGGTTTTCTGAGCGGGGTCTTCCCAGGAAATTTCCAGCAGCGTTCTCCGTGCGATGACCTCCGAACACCTCCCCAGGTCAGTTGCTGTTTCGGGTGCCCTCAGCGTGGCGGCTGACCTGCCTTCTTCGAATCGTGCCTAGACTAGGGGCTTGTGCCCAAGGATTTTGAGGACGAAGGCGCAAGGTCCGCGCGCGAATACCGCGAGCGAGCTGCCGTAATGCTTAGGCAGGCGGAAAAAGCTAAGGTCCCGAGGATTCGCGATCTCTTGCTGCAGAATGAGGCCAGTTCGAACTCGAGTGGCAGAAGCGGCGCGCTGTCCAGCGTAAGCCGCGCGCCCGTCAGCGACAGGTCCCGGACGAGGCAGTCGACCCCCAACGATCGAGCGGAACCGCACGGACGAGCGTTCCTTGGACATACTTCAATTCAGGCGATCGGGCTCGGTGCGCCGCCGATCGGCGCGCTCCGCCATTTTGTCGTAGTCGATCGCGAGCCGCAAAAGAATTCGCTTCGTGGTGGGATCACGCATTTCCTCGCCTAAGCGGCGCATCTCTTCGGCTCGTCTTCGCCATCGTTCCGGGTCCGTCAAATGGGACGCTCTCGACATACACTCCCCACTCCACACAGGAACATGCTTAACATAAGCTAGTACTGGGAGGCGGACCTTCGAGGGTCAAGTCCTCCGGGCTCCGTTGCACTTGGTTCCAGGAGGAACCTCGCGGGGGCGGGTTGCGTAGACAATCGTCGCCACCTCGAAGCTCCCGCCAGGGAGGATGTTTGATGAGCCCACACTCAAAGGACGAGGACGAGCAAAACGGCTCCGGCCTCGAAAAGCGCGCCAGGATACTGAATGAGATTGATCCGGCAGCGCCCGTTGCGCCGCATCAAACCGTGCCGCCGGAAACGATCGAGGAAAAGTCTTCGGAGCCGGAAGGGCCGATCCAATGGCGCCTGTGCCCGAATGAAGGTGCGATATGATCGACCAGCCGGCAGGAGGATGGCCTGTGCTTCCGCGTACGATTGTCGCCAGGCCAGAGCCGAGCCTAGGCGGCGGCAGCGCGCCCCCAACGCTACTCTCTTACTCCAGAGAAAAAATTGGTAGCGAAAACATCGACAGCAGACTCACATTGTTCGCGCCGATCTGCTTCGCTCGCGACGCCGTGACCGCGCTAACAGTGGCCCCTCCTGCGTGGCGGGGGGCCCAGTGGAAACGTCTGCGGGCATTGTCGGCACTGCCACTTGCGGGGAAATTGGCAAGATCCTCGGCACCTTTATCCCGCGCGGGAGCGGCCCAACTAATTCAACAATTCTAGGCTTATGCACCAACGGCAAAACGGCCGATGGCGGACCGTTTCGCATTACATGATCTTGCCGAGCAAGAATCCGATGCCAACCGCCACGCCGACTGCGACGAGTGGATTACTCTTAATTCGCTCCTCCAGGTTGTTCTCGAACGACGCTACTTGATCCTGGGCATCCGATGCCGTCTGACTAAGGTTGTCGCTCGCTTGGCTCACGATGTCCTTAGCTTGCCCATATGCGTTCTGGGCAGCACCGGCAGCTTGGTCGTAAAGCCCTTGCCCTGTTGTCTGCTTGTCTTGGAACGCGCGACCCACCGTCTCCTCAAATTTGCCGGCCGTCTTGCGCACTCCACCTTCAATTTTGTCTTTGTCCATGGCGGGTATCTCCATTGAATGCCCGCCAACAACGTGACGCTTCGTGATTTGTTCGGTCCGGTTTTAATTAAAAGTCAGCCTCTCGATCAATTCGACACTAGCCGAACTCACTTGGCGCGGTGTTCGACCGCGCTTTTTATCCACTACTCCACCTCCCAATTCTTCTTTGCCGCGTCAGTTCACTCCCCGGAGCGCTCGGCGAGACGCATGGCAAATCAAAGTGGCGCACATCGGTTCGCGGGTAGATCAAAAAGGCGGTCGGGCGCGCGGCCGCAGATGATCGGCGAAGTGCGGCTTCGAACATCGAAAAGCTTTTTGACCGAAAACCTGGCGACGAGGGGGTGTCTTCGCCATGAAGCAACCGCACACGGGCCGCGTTGCCCAGGGAGCTGCGGACGCTAGCTCGATGGCTCATTCGCAATCGACATGGCTCCACGGCTTCGCCCGGCGTTCAGGGCGAACGCAGACGGGTCGTGACCGAATTTGCCTTCGGGGGTCCGCAAAAACAAGCGGGGCAAATGAAGCCCAGCTCAGGCCGTGCAGCTAGAGCACTGCTCGAGCTGCAGGCGCGGGGAGTTCCTGTTCGCCCCGGTAGTGCGTGCTCTCACGAGGCTGCTTCTGGCCCTCAGGTCCGGTCGGCGTATGGGGGAACGTCTACAAGCGTTCCAATCAAGCGCAGCAACGCTTGCTGTTCTGGCCCCTCCGCCCCCTTACTTAGAAATGTCACCAGATCGATATGCGCGAGCCGACCGCCCGATGGGCTGTTGGGCTGATGGATAACGAATGCCCGGCCGTCAGTCGGTTCGCGCGCTAAAAACCACGAGTCTCCGTTCGGGCTCCGATACAACTCTCGTCTGTCTGACATCGTCTCGCGTCCCCTCTCTCAGTTGGCATACAAATCGAGTTGGCGGGGCGAAAGCCGTGTCAAGGATTGCCCTCTTCAAACTGAGGCATTCTCCCGATTTGCCTTGCGCAAGAAAAACGGCCTCGCACCCAACGGGGTGGGGGATAGTCGAAAATATTTCTTTCTCGGGCGGCTTATGCAAGTCTTCGCTGATACGATCCGTCTTTGCGGTCACATCAGGCCTGTTGACGTTTGCTTCTTTCGATGTGAGCGCACAACATGCTCCCCCTTAAGCATCCAAATCAACCCGAAGGCAAAGGCAGGGAGTCCGAGGTGAGCAAGGGTCTCGACATCCCTTTCGCCCTCGGCAAAGAAAATGACCGCGCCAGCACTCGAATCCGCAAAGGGATCAACGGCGCCGATATAGGGTGTTAGGATGTAGCCCGCCGGCTTTTTGGCCTGCCAACCGATCTCACCGGTTTCAGGATGGGTCACCCGGTAGACGTCCCAAAGGTCACCGGCCTTTCGCTTGACCTTGGCACGTACGGGCTGGTTTGGTCGCCGATATATGTGCCGAAGATCGCGTCTATATTCGTGCAATCCAATTGCGCCAACGCGCCTAGCGTCGTGCGGCTTTCGGCGTAGGCGCCTGCAGAAGCCCGAAGAACTGCCGCGCCAGTCGATGAAACCTACGCGAACGCAATTCTTGCTCAATTGACGCCGTCGCCACCATGACCGCGCTGCTGGCGCGTGAAAGCGGCGCAAGACCGCATAGGCCGTCATCCGAACCAAGCTGGACAAGGCGCGCGGCGCGCGCACTGCCAATTATTCGGGAAAGCGCGTATGGTATGCTGTCGCAAAGGGCAACGTCCGATATAGACACAAACGTCGCGCTGCCCACCCCAACGGCCCCTCGGTCGCAATGAATGAAATCAGGTCGATATTCTCGGAACACCTTCGCCAGACGACGACCCGCGAAAAATTCCAGTGTGATTTCGGGATAGAAAGGCAACGCGAAGCTCAATCGTCTCGTTTTGTCCGGCCCGGTGACGCGTGTTTCATGTCCTAG
>JAFAUR010000452.1 GCA_019243205.1 Acidobacteriaceae bacterium
GAATTCCATCCCTTCCGCATTGACGTAAGTGCCGGGAAGCGATGCCCATGCCGCAGCAGCCAGCAAGACGGCAAAGCTCATTGGTTCAGGATCCGGATCCCGACGTTTCGGAACTCGTAAGCGGCTCCAGGTTTCCAACTGCCCGGAAGATTGAACGAACCCTCGGCAGGTTCGTAAGTGGAGGCCCAGTGAGCCTGAAGTCCGATCATGCCGTCTGTTTCGTCGGCGATCTTGTCATTGCGGGGCTCCTGGATGTCCCACATTTTCGTCCCATTTACCCACTCGGAGATGCGGGGAGCCGGGCCCTCAATTCGGATCAGGAACGCATTCCAATCGCTGTTTCTCCAGATGGCCGGAAGAGCCGTGGCTTTGGCCGTCTGACTGACTCTCAGATTCTCACCCAGCAGATTTCCGGTTCCGCGGCCCTGGTCGAGTTCGATCTGGTACGCCGTCCCGCCTTCCGTCGATCGGAGGAAGATCCCGCTGTTGCAGCCCCAGGGTGCCTTGACCTCGATGTAGAGTTCATAATCGCGGTAACGCTTGTCGGTAAGAAGCAGGCCGCCCTGTCCGTACGGCGATTGCCTTATAAACAACACTCCGGCGCGTACGCCGGCCTCGGGAGTTGAGCCGTGATGATCCGTTCGGCTCAGGTGCCAGCCCGAAAGATCCCGGCCGTTCAATAGGGGACTAAAGTTCGGTGGCAAGCGAACCTGCTGCGCGCAAGCGAACGCACCGAAAGCGCAGATAGCCAGCGGAAGAACTGCTTTCACCAAACGGTTTCAGTATCTCGCAGATAACCGGTGGAACGAACCGGCACAGGAGATTGCGTATACTCCTGGACGTCCCTCCGTCTACATTGAAACAGGAGCACTCGATGATTCACTCAAGACGAGAATTTGGAAAGATCGCTTTGGCCAGCTTGCCCGTATCCAAGCTGCTGGCGCAAAAGGTTGACGGTGTCCAACTGGGCGTGTGCACGTACAGTTTCCGCACGCTTCCGCATGCGCGGGGAGGGGACGCCGTTGATGCTGTTATTCAGGCAATGGAAGATTGCGGCGCCAAAGATTGCGAATTATTCTCGCCCCAACTGGAGCCAGCTAACCCGCTCATGGGCGGATCCCGACCGCCGCAGTCGCGCGCGAATACAGGGGGGCCCAACAGCCCGGAAGCAAAGAAGGCTCGCGAGGAGTTGCGGCAATGGCGTCTCAACACTCCTGCCGATCACTTCCATATGGTTCGCAAGAGATTCGACGATGCCGGGATCAACATTTTCGCGTACACGCTGAACTTCAGGGATGATTTCACCGATGAAGAACTCGAAAAGTGTTTCGAACAGACGAAGGCTCTCGGTGCACGAGTGATTGCCTCTTCCACCCAACTCACGGTGGCGCAGCGTGTCGCGCCTTTCGCCGAAAAGCATCGGCAGGTCGTCGCGCTGCACGGTCACAGTAAGGTCGGAGATCCCAATGAATTCTCCTCACCCGGGACCTTTGAGAAGGCGCTGAAGATGTCCGACTGGTTCCGGATCAACCTCGATATCGGGCACTTTACCGCTGCGGGTTTTGACCCGGTCGCCTACATCGAACAACAGCATGACAAGATCACACACCTGCACATAAAAGACAGGAAGAGGAACGACGGTCCGAACGAACCGTTTGGACAAGGAGACACGCCGATCAAGCAGGTTCTGAGTCTGTTGGCGCAAAAGCAGTATACGATCCCCGCATTCATCGAATACGAATACAAGGGCACGGGGACGCCTGTCGAAGAAGTAAAAAAATGCCTGGCTTATGAGGAAGCCGCGCTCCACAAGAACGTTTGACGATCAGCAGTACTTTCGCATCACAGATTGAACGTGATAACATTCTGCCTCAGCCGAGCCCATAGCTTTTCTAACCAGGGGGACGGGGAGGGTCAACGTGCGACAAGTATCCGCGACGATACTAGCTATTGCTTTCGTCTTTGCTGTTCAGGGGTATGCTCAGACGTTTACGGGTTCCATATCTGGCCGTGTCATCGACCAGCAGGGCGCCGCTGTTGCGAATGCAACGGTCACGGCATCCGAGCCGGATAAGAACATCCAGGAGACAACAAAAAGCAGCGATCAGGGCGATTTTTCTTTTGCCTCCCTGCAACCTGGCAATTACAGTGTCACAGTACAGGCGCAAGGTTTCAAGAAACTCAGCACGCCGAGCGTAGCCCTTCACGCGAACGACAGGCTCACTCTGGGTAACCTGGGCGTCGAGGTGGGAGCTGTAACCGAAACCATAGAGGTCTCCGCACAGGCGGTTCTACTGCAGAGTGAAAGCGTCGAACGATCCTCGACCATCACGGGTCAGCAGATTGAAAACATTCAGGTGAATGGCCGCAACCCGCTCGAAATGACACGACTCATCCCCGGAGTGGTCAACAACACCAATTTTCAGGTGGGCGGTCCAGGTGGCATAGGCAACATACAAGCGAATGGAAATCGCGGATCGGCCAATATGCTGACCATAAACGGAATCGATAACCTTGATACGGGCAGCAACGGCTCCCAGAACGTCACTGTAAGTCTGGATTCAACACAGGAATTCAAGATTCTTACCGGGATTTATCAGGCTGAATACGGGCGTAATGCCGGCGCGCAGATCTCCGTTGTTACAAAGAGCGGTACCGATCAGTTTCATGGGAGTGCGTACTGGTATCACAGGAACGACAGCCTCAACGCCAATACTTGGCTGAACAACGCTAAGGGCTTACCGCGCCAGTTGTTTCGGTACAACGATCCCGGATATACAATTGGCGGTCCAGTTCTTTTGCCGAAAGTTCATACCCGGGACAAACTCTTCTTCTTTTTCAGCCAGGAATTTCAGGAACAGCTGGCGCCAAACAGCGTGCGCAACGTTTACGTCCCGACACCCCTCGAAAGGCAGGGCAATTTCTCGCAAAGCCGCGACAGCAGCGGCAAACCTGTCACGATCAAAGATCCGCAGACGGGACAGCCGTTCCCAGGCAATGCTATTCCGTCGAATCGCTTATATGCACCGGGAATAGCTTTGCTGAACTTGTTCCCGCAACCGAATGTAACCGGACAAGTTGGGTATAACTATTCGTCTCAGCTTTCGAACACCCAGAATCGGCGCGAAGATCTGCTGCGGGTCGATTACAACGTCACCGAGAATGTGCGCGTGTGGGGACATTACATCCACAACTCTCAGCCATTCGTTTACCCTTATGGCTCGTTCGTGCTTGGTATCAACGTCCCCGTCGCTCCGATTGACTACCTAAACCCTGGCTACAGCGTTGCCGGCGGTGGCACTTGGATAATCAATCCGACGACCACAAACGAGTTTAATTTCGGAATTACGCATAATTCGATAAACATCGACGAGGTCGGAAATACGTTGACGAGAGGCGCATCCGGAATTACTTTGCCATTGCTATATCCGGGTGCTGTGCAGAACAACTACATTCCCGGTTTCAATTTTGCCGGTACTAACCTGACCAGCGCATTTGCCCCGAATTTTAGTTCGGTTGGGGATGCGCCGTTCGTAAACTACAACACACTTTTCAACTGGAGTGACAACATCACGAAGATTGCGGGTACGCACGTCGTGAAGACAGGTGTGTTCTTCGAGCGCAGCCGCAAGAACCAGAGCTCATTTGGAAATAACAACGGCTTTTATAACTTCGGCGACACTTCAGCGAATCCGCTAGATACCGGCTTCGGCTATTCGAATGCGGCGCTCGGCGTTTATCAGACATTCGATCAGGCTAACAACTACATCAACGGCCAGTACCGGTATTGGAACATCGAGGGCTACGTTCAGGACACCTGGAAGCTGACCCCTCGGATCACACTGGATTATGGTCTGCGCATCCAGTGGTACCAACCCCAATACGATGCGTCGCTGCAGGCCTCGACGTTTGTTCTGAATGCTTGGAATCCCGCGACAGCGCCGCGGTTGTATCAACCTGCACTCATCGGCGGCGTGCGATCGGCCTATGATCCGACGACCGGCCAGGTTCTTCCCGCGTATGACATAGGCCTGGAAGTGCCCAACAGTGGAAATCCTTACAATGGCGTTCTGCAGGCGGAAAAGGGCATCAATCAGTACCTGCAACAGAATCGCGGACCGCAATGGGGACCACGTTTCGGAGTCGCCTGGGACGTTACCGGCAGACAAAACCTTGTCATTCGAACCGGCGGCGGCATTTATTACGATCGCTTTCAGGGCAACCGCGTGTTCGATATGGTTCGCAATCCTCCCGAGGGGCTCGATCCGCAGCTTCTTTACGGTTACGCACAAAACATCAATCCCAACAGCATCTTGCTAGCGCCGCTACAGCTCTACGCGGCCGATCCTACCGGCAAGTTACCGACGACTTACAATTATCAGTTCGGTGTCCAGGCTCGCCTCCCCTGGAGCATGGTGTTAGATACCGCCTATGTCGGCGGCCAGAGTCGCCACTTACAGGACAACAGGAATCTGAATCCTGTGCCTTACGGGGCGGCTTTTCTTCCGCAGAACCAGGACCCTACTTTGGTTGCCACGCAACCGAATGCATTGCTCGGCAATAACGCACTGACACCCAACTTGCTACGCCCTCTCCAGGGCTACGGCAGAATACAGCTCTATGAGAGTGCGGCCATTTCAAATTACAACTCTTTGCAGGTGAGTGTGAGCCGCCGTGCCACAACGGGGCTGTTTGTCGGCACCGCTTACACATACAGCAAGACACTCACCGACGCAACCACCGATACGGCGCAGGTTCGGGCCGATAACTTAACCCGACAGGTGGATTACGGCCCGGCAAATTTCGACCGCCGTCATGTGTTCTCCGCCAACTATGTCTATACTCTCCCCACCTTCAAAGGCGGAAATCGATTTACACGTGCCGTCACCAACGGATGGCAGTACTCCGGCGTGATTGCAGCGGCCACCGGCGCGCCGTTCACACCTTCCTACAGCATTTCGGGTGTTTCCACTCAGAACATCACGGGTAATGTGATCGTTGACTCCACGCAGCCATTCGAAAACGCCAGGCTCGGATACGTGCTCGGCTGTAACCCATACACCGGTAAAAGTGACCCCTGGAACCGGCTGAATACCGCGTGCTTTACTGCTCCAAAACCCGGCAGCCTCGGCCTGGAATCTGGTTTGAACTGGCTGTATTATCCCGGCTACATTGATTTCGACATGTCACTTCAGAAAGAGTTCACGGTCAAAGAACGACTCCACTTTCAATTCCGCGTGGACGCCTTCAACATCTTCAACCACCCGAACTTCATTTATCTGAACAGCACACTGAACTTCTCCGGAAGTTATCCGAATAACGCGACCGTATCGAATGCTCCCTACAATGCTGCTGGTCAACTGGTGAACCAGAACGGGTTCGGCGCAGTAGCCGCCCCCGCTGCCACTTCGAACACAAACGGTGCGGGAGTGCCGTCCGTAGCCAATCCCCGTATCTTACAGACAGTGATCAGGATCCAGTTCTAAACACTGATCGAAGATGAGCCGGGGAGAGAGACCATATCTCCTCCTCGGCTCAGACATTCCTACGAGCGCACGCCTGCTGTGGTGTGAGCCTCGGGCGAATGCGGCACAGTCCGTAGCGCGGTACCGTCTGGATCATTTTTCGTTTCGCAGGTGTTATCCAGAACCATGGTCGGAATCTTGTCAGTGGAAAACGCAGGCCACTTCGGCAGACCTTGATGATTTGGATCGCCGGTTCGCGCGAAATTGATCCATGCTTCGCTTACCTTTGCGGCCAGTTCGCGCGCCTGTGGAGTTCCGCCTGTCATTGCGGCGCAACGATCCGTGTTATCGAAGCAGAACGGCAGTTCACAACAGTGGAATGCACGCGGGCGTCCGTCCAGTATGGGCGTTTGCCACGTGAACCAATAAAGATAAGTCGGCGCCGCATTCAGCGCAGCTTTGCGTTCCGCTTGCGTGATGGCATTCTGGCGGGTTGGCGCTGCGAAGATGAGCGAAAGAACGTCGAACGGTTTGGCAGTGGGATGTGCCGTCCGGAAAGCATCGATAATGGCGTCACTGCGATTCCCATAGCGCTGCGTTACACGCGTCTTTACTTCATCCATCGTCATCGATTCATACTCAGGGTGGCCGATGCCGTTCATGAACTCGTTCTTGACTGTTCCAACGAGCAGTGGCACACTAGCCGAGATTTCCGGGGCATGGGGGTCGAATGAATTGCCGGGTAAGATCCTCCCGTCGACCGTCGGTCCCCAGTTGATACCCATGCCCGAACCGGGAATGGTGCCGCCGGGATTGAGCTTCTTCTGAGCGTCTACGCCAGCCGCGACGATGCGCTCGTACGGAATCTTCTGCAGTTGATCGACTTGAGATCCGGTTAAACCCAGCTCGGCCAGAGTCGCAGCGGCGAGTTTGGCGGACGACTCCGGACCCAGTTGCCGCAGACTGGAGCCGCTCTGAACGGCAGCTCGGTGAAACAGCCCTTTGGCGGCGGGCATGGCCATAAGCACCCCAACTTTCCCGCCGCCACCGGATTGTCCAAACATCATGACATTGCCCGGGTCACCGCCGAAGTTGGCTATGTTGTCGCGAACCCATTCAAGACCGGCAACCAGATCCAGCATTCCCACGTTCGCGGCGCTCGCCCATTGCTCGCCATACTCACTAAGGTTCAAATAGCCGAGCGCGTTCAAGCGATGATTCAGGCTCACAACCACCACATTGCCCCGGCGCGCCAGGTTTTCGCCGTCGTACGATTTCAGTTCCTGCCCGGAACCTGCCGAATACCCGCCGCCATGGATCCAAAACATAACGGCCCGTTTCCGGTTATCGTTCAGGCCGGGAGTCCAGACATTCACACGCAAGCAATCCTCGCCGGGCTGTCCGTCGTCCCACTCGAACATGAACGCGTTCTCGTCCACCGCCCAACCTGCCCGAGGACCTTGAGGACAAACCTGGCCGTAGTACATCGAACTGCGGACGCCCGTCCACGGCTCCGGCTTTTTCGGCGGCATGAACCGCGCTTTGCCTGCCGTTGATTGCGCGTACGGGATGCCTTTAAAGGTGTAAATCCCGTTGCGCACGTACCCGCGAACCTTGCCTGCCGAGGTCTCCGTAATGCCGCTAGAGTCGGATGCCGTGATGATGGCGGAAACCGCCGCGGAATCCCCGGTTCGCTTCGCTCCCTTCGCAGAACTCGGCAACAACGCGATACTCGCGGTGGTGCCCGCTAAGCTCGCACTTGCTGTCAGCAGGCTTCGCCGTGAAACCGGAGAAGAAGCACGTGAAGAATGTACGCGATTCGTGTCAGTCTTGTCGGACATACGACGTGATCGTATCTCAGACGCATGGAGCGTTGCGGATCAACGCTGCTTGCAGACAGTCGACTTCGGAAATTGGAAACCGGCCTCGGAAAATGGAAGTGTGCCGCGGACGAAAGCGACGGGCCACCGAAAGCCACGGAAGAATTCCAGCCAAACCGACGAGATCACGCTCACGATAGAGGGCCAGCAGGTCCAATGTACCCGGCTGAGCAAGCTGCTTTATCCGGCTGCAAGGTTCACGAAAGCGGACGTGATCGATTACTACGTTCGAGTCGCACCTTTCATCCTTCCGCATCTGCGCGATCGTCCTGTCACGTTGAAGCGGTACCCAGACGGTGTGACCGCTGAACCGTACTGGGAGAAAGACGCTCCGAGCTTCACTCCCGAATGGGTCCAGACTTTCCCTGTTCCACGGCATGCAGGCGGGCCCGACATCAATTACATACTCCTTCAAAACACGGCCACGCTCGCATGGGCGGCTAATGCTGCTGCTCTCGAACTACACCCGTTCTTGCACCGCGTGCCTGATATCACGAAACCCACTGCGATTGTCTTTGATCTCGATCCGGGCGCTGGCGCGGATATCCGGCAATGCATCCAGGTCGCCCTGGAGATCAGAGAGGTGATTGACCAACTCGAGTTGCAGCTCTTTCCGAAGGTGTCCGGTTCCAAGGGTATCCAGCTTTACCTGCCTTTGAATACCCTGACCAGTTATGAGATGACACAACCGTTTGCACGTTCGATCGCGCAATTGATCGAGAAACGCGTGCCGAAGCTCGCCGTCTCTGAGATGCCAAAGGAGAAACGTATCGGCAAAGTGTTCATCGACTGGAGCCAGAACGCCGACTACAAAACGACAGTCGGGGTCTATTCGCTTCGCGCAAAGCAGCCGAAACCCTTCGTATCAATGCCGGTCTCCTGGGATGAGTTGCAACGAGCGCTGAAGCGGGGCGACACCGAAGCGCTGTACTTCGCGCCTAAAGCGGCGTTGCCGCGGTTGGAAGACATCGGTGATCTGTTCGCCCCGGTGTTGACGCTGCAGCAATCCCTTCCGCCCGACTTCGCGCATGCTATTGAAATTCAGAATCGGAACGCAACACGAACCAAGCGAGAGCTGCGTGAATACAGCCGTAAGCGGGATTTTTCCGCCACCGGTGAGCCGGCACCTGCCAGTCCGCGCGTAAGCGCTCAAGGAAGCCGCCGCCGTTTTGTGGTCCAGAAGCATGCGGCCAGTCATCTGCATTATGATTTCCGTCTCGAAATCCACGGCGTGCTGAAATCCTGGGCCGTGCCCAAAGGCGTGCCGTACGACCTTGGCGTTCGACGGCTCGCGAGTGCGACTGAAGATCACCCGCTCGAGTACCTGGACTTCGAAGGGATCATTCCACGAGGCCAATACGGCGGCGGGACTGTGATGGTTTGGGATATCGGGACTTATGAAATCGTCGAGGGCAATTACTGGAAAGGCATTCTGCACATTTCGCTGAAAGGAAAAAAGCTGAAAGGAGAGTGGATACTAAGACGGGATCGGACCAAAGGCGGTAATTCCTGGGTACTCGAGAAGACCGGCGCAGCACTCAAGCCTGTCTCCGCAAAGAAGGATGACGAATCCGCGCTTACAGGACGAACCATGGCCCAGATCGCCGGCGCAAAGGATGCGACGTGGCACAGCAACAGAACGTCGATTCCCGGTCTGGATCTTGACAAGCTGCCGCGAAGCGAAATGAAGTTTGTGGAACCGATGCTGGCAAAGGCAGTGGCGGAACTGCCGGAAGGTTCCGATTGGCAGTATGAGCTGAAGCTGGATGGATACCGCGTGCTTGCCATTCGCGATGGCAATTCAGCTCGCCTTCTCTCTCGGCGCAACAACTCACTCAATGACCGATTTCCGGCCATTGTCTCGGCAGTCGAGGAACTCGAACAAGGTCTGATTATCGATGGCGAAGTTGTTGCTTTAGATTTCGCCGGACGGCCTTCATTCAATCTCCTGCAACACTACAACGAGAACGCGCGGGCAATCGTGTTCTATGTGTTCGATCTCATCGCATACAGAGGTCGCGATCTACGCTCGGTTCCACTGTCTCAGCGCCGCGAATTGTTGAAAGCCCTACTGGGCACAGCGCAGGATCCACTGCGGGAATCGGCTGTGCTCGATGCGAGCGCTCAGGACTTGATCGCGGCGGTCCAGTCGCAGGGGCTCGAGGGAATCGTTGCCAAGCGCTCAAATAGCCGGTACGAGTCGAAAGAGCGAAGCGGAAATTGGGTTAAGTTCCGCGTGAACAAGGGACAAGAATTGGTGATTGGTGGGTATCGGCCCGGCAAGACTTACTTCGACAATTTGGCTGGGGGGTATTACGATGACTCAGACCGCTTGATTTTCATTGCAAAGATCAAGAACGGGTTCACGCCGGAACTAAAGAAGCAGATTTTCGAGCGATTGCACCCGTTCGAAACAAAAACATGCCCCTTTGATAATCTGCCCGAACCTAAGAATGCGAGACGCGGCGAAGCACTTACGGCCGAGGCCATGAAAAACTATCTTTGGGTTAAGCCGGAGCTGGTGGCGGAAGTGGGATTCACGGATTGGACCGCAGCTGATCACCTTCGCCATTCGCACTTTGTCGCCTTGCGTGATGACAAATTAGCGAAGGAGGTAAGGAAAGAAACTGACTAATTACTGTTGTCGCGCCGTACTGACCGCGCCGTTGAAACAGCAGCTTCATTCTTGGATGCGTGCACAGGCAACCTTTCGGAGGAGCTGGACTCCCGGAATGCGCGGACTAGTTTCGATTGCCGATGAAGCACGTTCCAACGCGCTTGGGAGCCTTCCCGACGTGAGGCAGTTCGAATCGCACCTCACAGGGGAAGAAGCGGATCGGATCGTGTGAGTTGGTCCGGGAGCTGCAGGACGAGCAACGGCAGGACCTGGCGTTCCATTCTCAACAGTTCGTGCTTTGCGGGCTGCCGATTCGCCGGCCGGAGGCCGGAACACTAAGTGGCGACACTCGCCGTCCGCCAGAAAACCAAAAAGATTCTGTTCCGGTCGGCGGGCCCAAATTCTAGAGAAATTCGATCTGCCACGCGATGGTCCGCACTAC
>JAFAUR010000862.1 GCA_019243205.1 Acidobacteriaceae bacterium
GTGATAGCGGTGGCCCTATACGCATCGATCGAAATGCGAAAGATCGATAGCTGGTACAGCGACCTAATCGATCATGACGTCCAGGGCATTGAAAACCTGACCGTCGCAATGGCCTTGAATGATCGATTCGGCCAGCTGCTGTACAAACAAATCGCCGAAACGGATGTAGACAGGATGAGGGTAATCGATGCGAATCTCGACTTGACAGCGAGTGAGTTTCACGCTGCCCTTGAACGCGCGCGGAGGGACACGCCTGGACGCGGTGAGTCGATAAACGAAGCCTCGGCGCTCTTCGACAAAATGTTCTCCGATTCTCGCCCGATCCGCGCGGCAACCCAGTTACAACAGAACGAAAAGGCCATGAGACTGATGCGCGAGGTCTCTGATCCCGAATTAGCCCAGACTCGACAGGCACTCGTTGACCTGAGCAAGCGAGTCCAAACAAGCGTTGATCGGAAATCCGATCAACTCACTGCTCAGACACGCCGACTGATCGGTATCACCTGGGTAGGGATCTTATCCGGCCTACTCGCATGCTTCGCTATTGCTCTCTCTATTGTGCAGGTCGAAGTAGTGGGTGTCATATCGTCGTTCCGGGACCGAATCCTCGAAGTGGCCCAGGGCCATTTTGACAGGCCTATCGGTAATCTCACGCGTCCGAATGAGATTGGGGAAATGAGCCGTGCTCTGCAGAAGTTGCAAAGCGCCGCCCGCGAGCTAGACATGCAGGCCTGGGTGAAAGCCGAAGTTGCAACGATGACGCCGGGATTACAGTCCGCGGAAACCTTCGATGAATTCGCAGCCACTTTGTTAACGCGCATCTCGAAAAATGTGGACCTTCTCTACGGCGGATTCTATCTGGGGGACGACGATCAGGCTCGGTTTACGCGTATCGGCGCGTTTGCGACGGATGTTTCCGCCGAGCCGCGAGCCTTTGCAATGGGCGAAGGACTGGTAGGGCAGGCCGCGGCTGAGCGGCGGAATCTGCGAATTGTTCCCGGCCCGGGAACTCCCCTGGCTGTTTCCACCGGCATCGGAACGCTTTCCCCAGCATGTGTCCTATTTGTGCCTGTTATTCATCGGGAGGTCGTGCTCGCGGTACTCGAACTGGCGCCTTCCGCTCCGTTTTCCGAGCGGCAGCAGTTGCTCTTAGACGCTGTTTTACCCGCAATCGCTCTTGCCACCAGAATTCTTGTAAGCAGGCTCCAGACCGCGGATCTACTTGAGCACGCTCGCGAACAGGCGTCGGAGCTGGCGGTCGCCAAAGAAGCGGCTGAATCGGCCACGAAGGCAAAATCTGATTTCCTCGCCAACATGAGCCACGAAATTCGGACGCCGATGAACGCCATACTCGGGATGACTTACCTGGCGCTCAAGACGGATTTGTCCGCAAAACAGGCAGACTACCTGAACAAGGTGAGATCCGCCACGCAGTCCTTGCTCGGAATTATCAACGATATTCTCGATTTCTCCAAGATCGAAGCCGGCAAACTCGACCTCGAAACAACAGAATTCCAGTTGGACAAGGTGCTCGAGAATCTATCGAACATGGTCTCTCAAAAGGCGCAGGACAAGAATATCGAGTTTCTGATTGCGACGCCGCATGACATTCCTGCTTATCTGACCGGCGATCCATTACGTCTCGGCCAGATACTTATTAACCTGGTCAACAATGCCATAAAGTTCACTTCGCGCGGCGAAGTGGTGGTCACGGTCGGGATGGAAGAAAGAAGCGGAGACAGGGTCCGACTGAAGTTTTCAGTTCGAGATAGCGGAATCGGTATGACACCTGAGCAGACAGCGCGGCTTTTCCAGCCGTTTTCACAGGCGGATACCTCGACGACGCGCAAGTATGGAGGCACAGGGCTTGGGCTTTCGATCTCGAAACGAATCGTCGAAATGATGAATGGTTCGATCTCGGTTGAGAGTGAACCAGGCGTCGGTAGCAGGTTTTATTTCACCGCCTGGTTTGGAATCGGATCGGGTGAGAAGCAGAAACGGATCATCCCGGAGCTCACGGGCATTCGAGCTTTGGTTGTCGACGACAATACGCAAGCTTGCGAGATTCTTACAGAGTCGCTTCAAGGCTTCGCCCTCCGTACGGAATCGGTGTCGTCCGGCGAAGACGCGGTGCGCCAGATTGCGGCCGCAGATGCTCAGGATCCGTTCCGCCTCGTGCTAATGGATTGGCACATGCCGGGGATGGATGGTGTTCAGGCGAGCCGTGTGATCAAAAGCAATCGAGGACTGCGAAATGTCCCCAAAATTATAATGGTCACGGCATTCGGCCGGGAAGACATCAGGCAGCAAGCCGAAGAGGTGGGAGTCGATGGCTTTCTGCTTAAGCCCGTGACTCCCTCGTTGCTCTACGACACCGTAGTGGATCTGTTCGGCGTTGCCGACACGGCGGCCACGGGCTCGGCTGCAAAGCATCAAGATTTGGCGGCACATGATGCAACCGGGATTCGCATTCTGCTGGCGGAAGATAACGAAGTGAACCAGCAGATTGCGACCGAACTGCTGGAGAACGCCGGAGCCATCGTGACCGTCGCGAATAACGGCCGGGAAGCGATCGAGTCCCTGAACGCGGGAGATCAGCCGCCCTTCGATGTTGTGTTCATGGATCTTCAGATGCCGGAGATGGATGGGTTTACAGCCACTAAACTTCTGCGAGGCAACCCGAGGTTTGCAAAGCTTCCCATCATCGCGATGACAGCTCACGCATTGGTGGAGGAGCGACAGCGTTGTCTGGACGCGGGAATGAATGATCACGTCTCAAAGCCGATTGATCCAGAGGCTCTATTTTCGACGCTGCTTCGATGGGCTAAGCCCAAGCACGAGCCAAGGGCCCCGTCCGAAGCCGCTGGCGCAAAGCGAGGAGAAACCGAAGAAGTGCTCCTGCCACAGCTTCGAGGCATGAATACTGCGGATGGCCTGAACCGTGTGGCGGGCAATCGGCGCCTCTACCGCCAACTACTGTTACAGTTCGCTGCCAAACAAGCGGATGCCGCTAGTCACATTGGAGCGGCGCTGGAGGACGGAGACTCAGTGCTTGCCGAGCGCATCGCACACACGGTCAAGGGCGTTGCCGGAAATCTGGGCATCACGGACGTGCACAGGTCCGCGGAAAAGTTGGAGAAAGGTAT
>JAFAUR010000965.1 GCA_019243205.1 Acidobacteriaceae bacterium
GCAGATCGACCGCAATCGCGCACTCGCATTGGGAGTGACGCCAGAGGCGATTGCCAATACGCTTTACGACGCTTACGGTAATCGCCGTGTCACCACCATCCAGACTTCCGCCAACCAGTACGACGTGCTTCTCGAAGTGCTGCCGCAGTATCAGCGCAACCCGGCGGCCCTGCGCGATCTGTACATCCGGTCGAACCAGAATAAGATGGTTCCCCTTTCTGCAGTCGCCGAATTGAATCAGACCGTGGCGCCGCTGAGTGTGAATCACATCGGCCAATTGCCTGCCGTGAACATGCAATTCAATGTGGCGCCTGGCACTGCGTTGAGTCAAGCGACCAAGCTCGTAGATGAAGCGGCGCGGCAGATCGGCATGCCCGATACGCTGAGCTTCAGCTATCAAGGGACAGCAGCCGCATTTCAAAACTCCGTCAAGGGGCTTGGGGTGTTGCTGCTAATTGCCGTTCTTGTCATCTATCTGGTGCTCGGCATTTTGTATGAGAGCTTCATTCATCCGATCACGATCCTGTCCGGTTTGCCTGCCGCGGGACTTGGCGCGCTGCTCACGCTGCTGATGTTCGGCGAAGATCTGAACCTGTATTCGTTCGTGGGCATAATCCTGCTGCTTGGCATCGTGAAGAAGAACGCGATCATGATGATCGACTTCGCTCTTGAGGCCCAGCGCAAAGAAGGCAAATCGCCGGAAGAAGCCATCTTCCAGGGCTGCTTGCAACGCTTCCGACCCATCATGATGACCACCATGGCAGCACTGCTCGGAACCCTGCCTGTAGCGTTCGGAACCGGAGCCGGCGGCGAAGCGCGGCGTCCGCTCGGCATCGCGGTCGTCGGCGGCCTTATTGTCTCGCAATTGCTGACGCTCTACATCACTCCCGTCATCTACATCTATTTGGATCGTTTCGTGAACCGGCGGAAAGAACGCGTTCCAGTTGGCGAGATCCCCGAAGAAGCTTGGCGGGGTAATCCGGAGCTGGTCGGCCAATAGGAAACCGCTCCCGTCATATCGTTATTGCTCGGTACGCGGCCGCTCAGTCTGCTCCTAGCGCAAGGATCTCGTTCTTTTCCAAAGCACTCGTACCGGCCAGAACAGCACAGCAGCCAGGACGAGAAGACTCGGACCGGCTGACAGCAGCCAGAGCAAAACGCTCAACACGCCACCGCCGAGGGTGTCGATTCCCGCAACGACGGCATTACGCAATCGCGTGAGAACGGGAGCGTGATCGACGCGGAGCGACGCTTTGAAGAGCTCGTTCACTTCGAGGTGTACCGTTGCAAAAGCAATCCGCTTGGCCAGGCTCTTCTGTTCAGCTTCCGCAGTCTCGATTTCACCGCGCGTGCGGTCGATCTGCTCTTCCACCTGAAGGACATCCGCTAATTTTCCGGTCCGCGTTCTCAAGATTTCGATTAGCCTTGCTTCCGTTGTTCGCAAGTTGTTCAGGCGCGCGTCTACATCGACAACCTGCCGAGTTACGTCCTCTCCTCGCTGGGATTCATTGCGCACGCGGCCTAATTGCTTCAGGTCGAGCAGGAATCCATCCAACTGCGCAGCCGGTACGCGCAAGTTTGCCGTAAGAGAGCGCGGCGCATCCGCGGGTGTACTCACTTGTAAATCGGCAACGTAGCCTTGCCTGGCTGCGAGCAACTGATTGATACGGTCACGAACGGACGGGAAATCGTTCGCTGTAAGGGTAAATTCTGCGGTGCGAACGATGAGCGGACCCGTTGGTGTAGTGGCAGGAAGCTTGTCAGGGACAGCAGTTCCATCGGCCGCCAAAAAGCCTGCGCTACCTGCCTGCCGGTCGGCTCCGTTCGCTACGGCCGAGAATCGATCGGCTCGCAACGCGTGCGGGGCGATCGCCGTGGCGGCCGCTAACCTGCCATTCTGGTCCAGGTTATCGAGCGAACTTATGTCCCTTCGGTGTTGCCACATCGGCAGGAGAATCGCCACGAGCACCAGCGGAGCGCATGCCCACATCCAGGCTTGCACACGAAATGCTCCTCGATTCCGTGTTCGCTCTGTCCGGTATTCGAGAGCGCGGCGCACCTCGGCTGGTAACCCGTCGTTCTCGAAGCGAACTTCCCATTCAGCAAGACGGCGGCTGACACTCTGAAAATCCGCAGCCACGGCCTGGCACTGGCGGCAAAGCGCCAAGTGTTTTTCCGCTTCCGCAGACCTGCCCGCCGGCAGTTCACCGTCGAGATAAGCCATCAATTCTTCCGCCGAGATCGGATGATTACTCACTTGCATGCGTCCCTCTTCACCGGCTCGAGAATCTCTTTGAATGCCATACGCGCGCGGAACAGGCGCGATCGCACCGTATTGACAGGAATCTGCAAAACTTCGGCGATCTCGCTATAGCTCAACTGCTCATACTCGCGCAGCATCAGAATTTCGCATTCTCCCGGCTCCAGCTTGCTCAGAGCGAGGCGAACTACTACCGCACCCTCCGGATCCTCGACCGAGGCGGCAGTTCGATGCGCAGGCGCCGTATCCCGCGATTGCTTTCGCCGTTCTGCTGCGGCGATCCGGGAAGCGATCCCGAATATATAAGCGCGCAGCGACGAGTCGGGTCGCCAATCCTTCACATGCCGGATGAGTGCCAGGAATGTTTCCTGGGTCAGATCATCGGCCCGGTTGCGATCAAGCATGCGGCGGAAGAAAAATCCATAGAGCGGAACCTGGTATCGCGAAAAGAGTGCCTCGAATGCCTCGCGAGAGCCCCCCTGAAACTGCAGCATCAGTTCTTCGTCGCTCATCATCTTGGGACTGGCTCTCACCCGTGTAATGTCGCCAGCGGTCCAAGAAGTTCCCGGCGCTTAACGAAATTTAGGATGGCCTCGGAAAGCCAGTCACAGGCCGCCGCAGAAATTTGAGGAACCTGCTCCGTACCGGCAAACACTTTAATCTAAATAGCTTAGGTAGGCGACACGATAGGCCGCCTGCATTTTTCCAGGTCTGCCGAACACAAAGGGCCTTGTTGCCGCGATTACAGTTGTGGTCGCAAAGCTCTGGAGGCCGATGCGATCTCAAAATAACTCGGTACGTTCTAAACGGCCGCAATTCACAGAAGACCCGGACAGCTTGAGTGCGCAGCTGCGAAAGCGGTTGGTTGGACAGCCCGAGGCGATAGAGACGATCATCCCGTTCGTCCAGATGCATCAGGCCGGCTTGGCGCCTGAAGGACGGCCGATTGGGGTAGCAATGCTGCTTGGCCCGACGGGAACCGGGAAAACGCGTACGGTAGAGGCGCTTGCAGAGGCGCTGCATGGCAGTAGCAAGAACATGCTGAAGGTTGATTGCGGCGAGTTCCAGATGGAGCACGAAGTGGCGAAGCTGATCGGAGCGCCCCCGGGCTACCTCGGACACCGGGAAACTCAGCCCATGCTGACGCAAGCCAAATTGAACAGCGCGACATCGGACAATTGCGACGTCTCGCTCGTCCTGTTTGACGAGATCGAGAAGGCGGCGCCATCCATGACCCGATTACTGCTCGGGATCCTCGATAAAGCCACCCTGCGGCTCGGCGACAACTCCACCGTGAACTTCGAAAACACGCTGATCTTCCTGACGAGTAATCTTGGCGCCGCCGCCATCAACCGAATCAACAAGCCTGATTTCGGCTTCGAGGCCATGGTGCCTCGTGAACCCCTTGAAGATGGGAGCAAGGTGCAAAGCGTCGGGATGGCTGCCGTCAAGCGCAAATTCTCGCCGGAGTTCGTAAATCGCATCGACTCGGTGATCACTTATAAACCGCTGGACCGTGCCGCTTGCGAATCGATACTCGAGCACATCTTCGCGAATTTCGCGCGCATGATCCAGACACGGCTCGGCCTCCGAGCATTCAAGCTCCAATGTACGCCTGCGGGTCGGAACCTGCTTCTGGATGTCGGCGTCAGCGTCGAGTTTGGAGCCCGCGAGTTGAAGCGAACGGTGCAGCGAAACTTTATCCAGCCCGTTGCAGCGCTTGTTGCACAAAACAAAGTGCCCCCGGGCTCAACCGTTATCCTCGATGCCAAGGGGGGCGAGTTCACCATCCTTCTGCGCCATTAAACCTCAAGGCCAGTCGGCGGACTGAATGCGGGGCTGCGATCCGGGAGTGTTGACCGTCATTGTCACTCTTACTCGATGGCCGGCGGTTTCATAATCTACGGTCCCGAGTCGCAGCTCATCCACGCCCAACTTGACCTGGTGCACCGTTCCCCCGTCGTTGATGTTCAGGACTGCGCCCGAGCTGTGCGAGAACTGGCTCGCAGCGTGGTCCCACGAGATCCGGAGATGATTATTCTGCCCATCAATAGCCAAGGCCAGGCCTCCAGAACCCTTGCCGAACCGGGGCTCGTCACCGCTCGCCAGAAACCAGATTGCTAGGCAGGCGCAAAGACCGATCAGCAAAATGGCCGAGATGGTTGTCCACGATGCTCGTCGCCAGTTTCGCCACGATTCAAATAGCGACGGCGCCGGTTCAGGTTCGCTCTCGGGCAGATTCTCAAATTCGTCTGCGTCAAACCGGAACTCCTGGGCTGATGGTTCCGCCGGGAGTTCTCCTTCTGTTGCAATGAAGAAAGCAGCCCAATGCGGCTGCTTCGCTTCAATCAGCAGCAGCATGTAAACTTTGCCCTTGAACTCGTTAGAAAGCAGAGTTCGATCCGCAATTGAGGGGCGAATGAGACCCGGACGAACATGGCTGCGGAAAAAGCCAAGCGCGGCGCGGTTCCGGGTGCGCGCCCGCTCTTTCACTTCGGAAAATCGCCCATGCTGCCGCGGATCGATGGTGTAGATGGGGCCATCTTCGGGACGGCGTCGTATGAATTCCAACTCGTCGATCCGCAGGGCCGCCGGCGGTCCCGCAACAACCGACCCGATCAGCACGCCGCCGATTTCTACCCCCGTCTCTTCGGCCTTGGCCAATTCCTGTTTGATCCGATTCACCAGGTCGAAGCGAAGCTCGATCGAGTACGGTGCACGCTCCTGCTCCCAGCGGACGTAAAGAGGCGCTTCAGTTACCGGCGGTTGCTCTTGTCGGCCATTCATTACTGAAACTCCAACGATACACTGCTATTGCGTTGCCTGCCACTCTTTACCTCGTTTCTACTCCAATTGGAAATCTCGAAGATATTACCCTGCGGGCATTGCGGGTTCTGCGCGAGGAAGTTTCGATCATCGCCTGCGAAGATACGCGACAGACACAGAAGCTCCTCGAGCACTTCAATATCCGGAAGCCTCTGATTAGCTACCACGAACACAATGAAAAAACACGTGCAGACGACATCGTTGCTTCACTAAAGCGCGGCGAATCTGTTGCCCTGGTGAGCGATGCGGGCACGCCGCTCATCTCCGATCCGGGCTATCGCGTGGTTGATGCGGCCCTGGCCAACGGATTCCCGGTTGTTCCACTCCCCGGCGCGTCGGCCGTTTTGGCGGCTCTGTCGGCCTCCGGGCTGGCAACCGATCAATTTCGATTCGTGGGTTTCCTCCCGCCGAAAGCGGCGGCCCGTCGCCGTTTTCTCGAGCAGATTCTCGAGGAGACCGCCACGGTCGTTGCGTACGAAAGCCCGCATCGCATCCTGGAAAGTCTCGTCGACATCGAGCAGGTTCTGGGTGACCGGCGGATCGTACTTGCGCGCGAACTCACCAAACTGCATGAGGAATTCCTGCGCGGGACGGCTGCCACTATTCGGAACGACTTGGCCGCGCGCTCGTCGATCAAAGGAGAAATCACGCTTGTAATCGCGCGTTCTGAAGCGATCTCGCATGTGGAGGATCCGCATGCAGAGGTGCTGCGTGTTCAGGAAGCGGAAGGATTGAGTCGTATGGAGGCGATTAAGGCTGTTGCAAAACGGGCTGGGCTGCCGAAACGGGAGGTCTACCGGCTGTTTTCGGAGCCGGGCAGCAATCGTCGGGGCAAATGTCGTGATTAGGGCCAAACCGCCCGATCGCCAATTTGGGTTCGTTTCGCAAAATGCGCTCTTGCACAAGTTGGCGAATCATGCGGACGAAAGCAGGATGCGTCCCCACCGTTGCCGCCCGAACCAGGTTGATGCCGAGCACTTTCGCGAGGTCTGCTGCTTCCGAATCGAGATCGTAAATAACTTCCATGTGATCCGAGATGAATCCGAGCGGAGCAACTAGGACGTTTTCTACTCCTGAAGCCCGAAGCTGTCGCAGACGGTCGAGTATGTCGGGCTCCAGCCACGGCTGCGTAGGGGACCCGCTCCGGCTTTGAAACGCCAGTTCCCAGCCTGGCAAGCCAACCGCCTCCGCCACGAGGCGCGCCGTTTGACGCAACTGCAGTTCGTAGTTGCTCGTACTCGCCATACCGCAGGGAATGCTGTGCGCGGTCACGATGAAGTGCACACCTGCCCTGGCTTCGGAGGGAAACCGCCCGAAAGCTTCCCGGACTCGGTCGGCACAAGCCTCGATGAAGGCCGGGTGATTATAGAAAAACCGTAGTTTGTCGACCTGCGGCACACCCTCGCCAACGACAGCTTGCGCCGCGGCAATGTTTTCGCGGTACTGCCTGCAGCTGGAATATGAGCTATAGGCGGAAGTCACAAAAGCAAGCGCCCGTTTCACTCCGTCGCCCTGCATCTTCCTCAACGTGTCTGGCAAAAGGGGATGCCAGTTGCGATTGCCCCAATAGATGCGGAGGCGAATGCTGCTTTGGGCGAACTCCGCTTCAATTGCGCGGATCAGTGCGCGGTTCTGATCGTTGATCGGACTTCGTCCGCCGAAATGGTAGTAGTGTTCTGCTACTTCGAGCAGCCGTTCACGGGGAATGTTACGGCCCCGGCTCACGTTTTCGAGAAACGGCAGCACGTCTTCGGGCTTCTCAGGACCTCCGAACGAAACAATCAGAAGAGCATCGTACACAGGTGTTTAGATTCCCGTAATGCGGTGCAGCTTCAACATGTTGGTTGATCCACGCAGACCCACGGGTTGACCGGCGACGAAAACGATGTTGTCTCCCGGCCGGACACGCCCCGTTTCGATCAGGATCCGTTCCATATCATGCAGCATGTGGTCGGTTGAATCGCAAGGCTGCATGATGATCGGTTGAACTCCGTAGACTATCGAGAGTTGACGGGCGACGATTTCGCTTAGCGTAAATGCATATACGGGAACGGGCGGTCGGTTGCGCGCCAAAAGTTTAGCGGAACCGCCGGTTGTTGTACCGACCGCCATCCCGACCACGCCCGCGGACCGCGCGGAGTGGTATGCGGCATCGGCAATGATTTCGGGGATACTCATCTTCTGTTTGTGCCAGACATCCGGGAATTCTTTGTTCATCGAGCTTTCGGTCTCGACTGCAATGCGCGACATAACCTTGACGGCTTCCACCGGATATTTGCCCGCTGACGTCTCGGCCGAGAGCATGACGGCGCTCGTCCCGTCGTAAATGGCGTTTGCAACATCGCTGACTTCCGCGCGCGTCGGCATCGGACTCGATATCATCGACTCGAGCATCTGGGTGGCGGTGATGACGAATTTGCCCCGCGTGCGGGCACGTTCAATCATCGATTTTTGGATGGCCGGCACTTTTTCCGGCGCCATCTCCACTCCGAGATCGCCACGAGCGACCATCACGCCTTCACACTCCTCGAGAATCGAGTCCAGATTTTCCCAACCTTCCGGCTTCTCAATTTTCGCGACGATCGGCTGTTTTGCATCCTGCTCTTCGAGCAGATGTCTCAATCGGAGCACGTCGCGCGAGTTTCTGACGAACGACAGCGCGAAGAAGTCAACTCCCTGCTCGATCCCGAAATGTGCATCCGAGATATCCTTTTTCGATAGAGACGGCGTGCTGATTGTCACTCCGGGCAGGTTGATGCCCTTGCGGTCGCTGATCTCTCCGCCATTTATCACCGTGCAGCGAACGGCAACGCCATCGCTTGCGAGCACGCGCAGCTGGACACTGCCATCAGCGAGCAGTACGGGGTCGCCGGGCTTCACATCGCGTGCCAGGTCGGGATAATTTGTTGATGCGATTTCCGCCGTTCCCTCCACTGTTTGTGTAGTGATGGTGAATATTGCGCCTTCCCGTAGTGTCAGCGGACCGTTCTTGAATGTGCCCAGCCGGATCTTCGGCCCCTGCAGGTCCAGCAGAATCCCTGCATACGATTTGCGCTCCCTCGCCAGCTCGCGAACTTCACGGATACGCCGGCCGAGGTCGGCTTGTGTTCCATGGGATGCATTCAGACGAAATACGTCCACGCCCGTGTCGAACAACTCCTGCAGCACTTCCGGGGCGTCCGTTGAAGGGCCAAGCGTGGCGACAATCTTTGTGGCTCTCATGAATAAGGGTTGATGAACGCTTACGCTACGATAACGGTGACTTCCCTCTGATTATGCCGCTTTACCAGGCGATTCTTCTCGCCGTCGTTCAAGGATTAACCGAGTTTCTACCAATCAGCAGCACAGCCCACTTGGCCGTTGTTCCAAGGCTGCTCGGCTGGACAGATCGAGGCCTCGATTTCGATGTTGCGTTGCATGCCGGCACGCTCGCCGCCGTGCTCATCTACTTCTTTCGTGATTGGGTTCAGGTGATTGCGAATGGTCTCGGGTTTTCATACCGCGGTGTGCACCCGGATGAGAATAGCCGATCGTTGTTGTGGTTTCTTGTAGTCGCGACCATTCCTGTCGGAATCGCGGGCAAAACTCTGAAAGAGTATGCCGAAGGCCCGTGGCGGAACCTCTTCGTCATTGGGGCATCGCTCATCCTCGTTGGCCTCGTGATGGGTGTTGCGGATCGAGTGCGGCAGCGCAAGACCGGTCTTGACCAGATGACCTGGCTCGATGCGATCTTCGTGGGCATCGGACAGGCTTTTGCGATTATCCCCGGCATTTCCAGAAGCGGCATCACGATCACGGCCGCGCGTTTCCGCGAGCTGGATCGCGAAGCGGCTGCCAGATTCTCATTTCTGCTTTCGACTCCTGCGATTGCGGCGGCAGCGGCTTCCGACTATTTCGAAATGCGAAAGAACGGTGGCATTCCAGCGGACATGCGAGCTGCTTACCCCGTCGGCATCCTGGTGAGCGCAGTCGTCGGACTGCTGGTCATCGCTTTTCTTTTGCGATACCTGCGGCATAACAGCCTGAGCATTTTCGTGTGGTACCGCGTGATCTTTGGCATAATATTAATCGCTCTGGCCTTCTTTCTCCGTAACGGCGGATGAGATTACTTTCACCGTCTCGCCATACCCGGCTTAACGAAGCCGTCGGTCTGTTGCTATTTCTCTTCGGCTTAGCGGTGTCTCTAAGCCTGGTTTCGTATTCGTCCTCCGACCCGTCGTGGAACACGGCGACGGGTGTCACGCGCACTCATAATCTTCTTGGACTATTTGGGGCCCGCTGGGCAGATCTTTTACTGCAGATCTTCGGAATCAGCGTTTTTCTCCTTCCCATTCACATCTGGGGACTGGGTTGGAAATGGGTTCGCTCGTCGCCCATTGAAAGCCCGACAATTCGCGTCTTGGGGAGCCTTGCTCTCTGGTTCTCCATATCCACTGCCTGCGGTCTGATTCCGCATACCTGGTTAATCGGCGGAGCCATACGGCCGAGCGGAATTGTCGGCATGGTGATTTCCGAGTTCCTGCTATCCCGGTTTGAGGTCGCGGGGGCAGCGATCATGACCGCCGCGGCGGGGATTGTTGCGCTGTACTTTGCGTCCACGTTCGAAATGGCTGCGCTTGCGCGCTGGCTGCGCGGACCGATCGCGAAGTGGAACGAGTGGGTCGCGCGCTGGCGCGCAGCTCGCGAGGAGAGGCGCCGTGAGGCGATGGAACGTGCTCGTATTCGAGCCGAGGAGCGGTCTGCCCGTCGAACCGGTCAGCAAACGAAACCAGGCAAGTCACGGCCCGTGCCCGCAGGTGGCGAGTCACTCGAGACAGACTCACGTCCGTTGCCGGCCGAAGCGCTCGAACAGACGGCTTCATCCGAAGCTGACGACGAAGAAATCCCGATCCGGACGCTTGAATACCAGCCGCCAACCAGGAACCAACCCGAAGTGGTCGCCGCCGCTCCCGAGGAAGAAGATGATGAGCCTCCGTTCGACCTCGATGAGGAGCCTGCGCCATCGAAGCGGCTCCCCAAACGGCGCCGGTTTTACAAACTTCCTTCCAGCGACCTGCTCAACGAAGTGCCGGCAGGCACTGGCTACGACAGCCAGGAGTTGAAGGAGATCGCAAGCCGTATCAAGTCGAAGCTGGAGGAGTTCAACGTCCGGGGCTCAGTCGTGCAAATCAATCCGGGGCCGGTGGTAACGACCTTTGAGTTCAAACCGGAAGCGGGAGTTAAGTACAGCCGTATCACGACGCTCACGGAAGATCTCTGCCTCGGACTCCAAGCCGAGTCCGTGCTCATCGAAAGGTTGCCCGGGAAGCCGACCGTCGGCATCGAAGTTCCGAACACACGGCGTGAAGTAATCAGCCTGCGCGCCATTCTCGAGTCCGACGAGTTTCACGACTCGCCGTCTAAGATGACCATTGCCCTCGGCAAGGACATCAACGGCAGAATCAAAGTCGCCTCGCTCGAGACCATGCCGCATCTTTTGATCGCGGGCTCGACCGGATCGGGCAAGAGCGTCATGTTGAACGCCATGATCATGTCTTTCCTGTACAAGGCCACGCCGGACGAGGTGCGCATGATCATGGTGGATCCGAAGCGCGTCGAGCTCGGGATGTATGAAGGAATACCTCACCTTTTGACTCCCGTCATCACGGAACCCAAGAAGGCGACCAATGCCTTGCGGAATGCGGTCCTCGAAATGGAACGTCGTTTGAAGCTGCTGGCCTCGCATGGCGTTCGCAACATCGATCAATATAACCGCAAAATGGCCCAATTGCGGCAGGAGCCGCGCGGCCTTTTCGATGAGGCCGAGGAAGATGAGAATTTGAGGCCGTTGCCTTACGTTCTCATCCTCATCGACGAGCTTGCCGATTTGATGATGCTGGAGCGCGCCAACGTGGAAGAGTGCATCACCCGGCTGGCACAGATGGCGCGCGCTGTCGGTATGCATCTGGTGCTTGCGACCCAACGGCCGAGCGTCGACGTGATTACAGGATTAATCAAAGCGAATTTCCCATCCCGCATCAGTTTCCGCGTAGCCACGAGGGTCGATTCGCGGACGGTGCTCGATTCCATGGGCGCCGAGCATCTGCTCGGGCGGGGCGACATGCTCTTCTTACCGCCGGGTTCATCGCGCCTGACACGCGTGCACGGAGCGTTCGTTACCGAAACCGAGACCATCCGGGTAGTTGATTTCTGGAAAGAACAGGCCGCTCCCGAATACGATGAGAGTTACCTGCTTACGCCTCCCTCTGAGGAAGAGGAAGCGGAAGAGGATGCTGAAGTCTTCGATGGAGAGCAGGATCCGATGTATGAGGATGCGGTGCGTGTCGTCGTCGAGATGGGCAAGGCGTCTACCTCCACGCTGCAGAGGCGCTTGCGACTCGGCTACGGCCGCGCTGCTCGTATCCTGGATATGATGCAGCGTGACGGAATCATCGGTCCGCCGGATGGCAGCAAGCCACGAGAACTTCTGAAACGGCCCGACTGGCTGCGCGAGATCGAGGGGACTCTCCGCTAAGATTCTCCTCATGAGCCACAAGCGGGTAATCGTTGCCATTGACGGTCCTGCGGGCGCCGGAAAGAGCACTCTGGCGAAGCGGGTCGCCGAGAAACTAGGTTTTGTCTACATCAACTCCGGCGCAATGTATCGGGCGGTTGCCCTGTGGGCGCTTCGCCTGAATATCGGTTTGAACGATATGCATCGCCTGGAGCAGCTGGCCATAGCGGCGAACATCGAGCTTCGAAGTTCCGAAGACCGGGTGATCCTCAACGGCGAAGATGTGACAGATGCCATTTCCGATTCTGCCGTAGCGGCGGCCGCTTCAAAGGTCTCGGCCGTGCCTGGCGTTCGGCGTGCGCTTTTGGAAAGGCAGCGCTCGATGGCTGAACAGAACAGCGTCGTAATGGAAGGTCGCGACATCGGATCCGTTGTATTTCCCGGAGCGCAAGTGAAAATCTTCCTCGACGCGGAACCCGAAGAACGAGCCCGGCGTAGAGCCCTGGAAATGCAGGATTCCGGTCAAAATGCTGATATGGCGACGGTGGCGGGAGGCATCCTGGAACGCGATATGCGAGACCGGATCCGCCGCGAAGCGCCGCTCCTTCAGGCACCCGACGCGGAGCTGGTTGATACCACCGGAATGTCGCTCGATGAAGTAGAGGACACAGTGCTGAAGATCGTGCGCGAACGCGTTTCCAACGGCAGAGAAGCAACTCGATAAGCTCCCTCCACAAGGGTGTAGCATCGAAGAGAGACGTACATTCCATGCAGCCGGACGGCCGAGCCCCGCTCTCAGTCCGCTTTTGCCAGACGATAGTCCAGGCAGCTGCGGAGATTATCCCTCTGGAAAGCCGCGCCGCGTGGCAGAACCGATGGTTCATCGATATTCATCGGCGCTGGACTTTTCTCAGACATTCGGGCTTTTGGAACAAACATGAAGCCCTGCTACTTTGCCTTTATTGCCTTCATGCCATCCCGGAAAGTTTGCGGATGTTCTTGTGGCAGGACGCGGTGCGCTCGCGGGCTTTGCGAGTTCTTCGCTCACCCTGGACTTGCATTGGCTTTCTATCAGCCTGTCTTGTTGTCGTAGCAGTGTTAACAGGCGGACTCGGAGCTACACGTGCACTGCTGAGAGCCAGTTCTGGAGCGGCTACAGACCGGGTTTTATTCATTTGGCGCCATCCCGTCATTGGCGGAGGAGACCGCGGCTTTCCTTCGGATGTCGTTCCTGGGTGGGCGAGAAATAGCCAGGAGCTCGAACAAGTTGCACCATTTCAGATTGCCCGTTCGGCGAGGTCCAATTTCCATGGCGCGTCCGCTCCTTTAGCAATCCAGACGGAAGCGAGCCTGTTCAGCGTACTTCACGCGCGTGTTGCCTTCGGAAAGCTGCCGTATGCGGGCCAGGACGATGCAATCATTCTCGACTGGAAGACTTGGAAAACACTCTTCCGTTCGAACCGAAATGTGATCGGCTCTCTGTTCGAGTTCGATGGACGGAAATATCTAATCGCAGCCGTATTGAGCCCGGAGTTTTCGTTTATTTCGCGGTGCCCTGCCATCTACCTGGTGCAAAAACAAATTACTGCTTCGCCGGTGATGGTAGTGGCACGTGTGAAGCCGAGCGTATCGAACGCGCAAGTGGACCGGGAGTTGACGAAAATTGCCGAAGACGATTGCTACTACTTCTACAGCGGGCAGCTTCGGATCCGATCGTTTCGTACTTCGCTTCTGACTCCGTTCCTGTTCTTCACGATTGCAGCGCTTGTTTCCGCACTCCTTTCGGCAGTGGTCTTAAAGGTGAGGCCGCGAACGGTATTTTTGGCATGGAAGTATGCGGACAAATCGTCTGTCCGCCGAGCCATTTTCATCACAGTGAAAACGGGGCTCGCTCTGGCGATTGTCTTTACCGTGGGACTCGAGTGGAGCCGTTCAGAAACATCTTTGCTTTTCGCCTCGAAAGATCCGGCGAACGGTCCTTTTCTGGTCTGGTTCTACGTTGCCGGCGCAATGGCAGTTTTCTTTTGGGCGATTGCGGATCAGAGATTACGTTGCCGTCAATGCCTCAGATCGTTAGGGTTCCCGGTGCGTATCGGAACTCCCGGATCTTTTTTCCTAACCTGGTCCGGAACAGAGTTGATCTGTTTAGAGGGGCACGGCGTTCTACACGTCCCCTTACTCGCGCCGAGTTGGGACGAAGAATCCGAGCATTGGATTTCGCTAGACGACTCCTGGCGTAGTCTTTTTACTTCTTAGCTGATTGTCTGCAGAACCGGAGCCGGTTGGCGCGCTCTCCGGAACGCGACACCAGCGCGGCTTAAAAAAACGGCTGTAGCAGATACGGCAGCGCCAGGGAAGGAACACCAGACCAAATAACGCTTCCGCTGGATTCTTACGGTGAGACCTTCCCACCTCATGCGATCCGCATTTCGGACATTTCTGTACGCGGACGGCAGATGCAGACCAAGTCATCTAATCTTAGATTACGGCGTTCCCCGTGGCGTTGCTCCCACTATTTGCACGCGCAGTTCAGAAACTTCCTATGCTCCCCATAACTGTTCGCAAGGTTAAACTTCGGCGAGCTCGCAACGGGCGCTATACTGACATAAAGGTACAATTTCGCCCTGGTCGACCGTGTTGCGGCTGACCTAATTCCAGTAGGAGTCCCGATCCCAATCTATGTTTGACCTGTTTCGCAGCCGAGAGAAAAGTGTGCGCATTCTTCTCGGCGTCCTGCTAGGCCTGGTAGCGATCTCGATGCTCGCTTACCTGGTGCCGGGCGGTTTCGGGAATGGAACCGGATCTGCCGCCGGACAAAATGTCGTAGCCGCAGTTGGTGACGAAAAGATAACAGCGACGGATGTGCAGCGCAGCATTCAGGGCATCACGAGAGGTCAAACCAATCTGCCGAAAGGCATTCTTGCGATGTACGTGCCAAGCATGGTCAACCAGATGATCGAGTCGAAGGCGCTTGCCTATAAGGCGCGTGAGATGGGATTCCGCATCTCCGATCAGGAACTGGGCGATGCCATCGCGAGCGAACTCGCTCCGGCCTTTGGTGGCAAGTTCGATATGAACACGTACCAAATGGCACTGGCGCAGCAGGGAATCAGCGTTGCGGATTTCGAGAACGAACGCCGTCAGTCGATGCTTGCACAGCGATTAGAAAATCTCGAGTCTCAATCGATTGTCGTTTCCGACAAAGAAGCACGCGCCGAGTATGCGCGGAAAAATCTGAAGGTCGGCTTGCAGTACGTTAACTTCGATCCGAAACAGTTTGCTTCGAAAGTTAACAAAGATCCTGCGGCGGTGAAAGCGTATTTCGATAAGAACCGTTCTCAGTTCCGCATATCGGAAAAGCGAGATTTTGAATTAATTGTGGGGTCAACAACCGATTTCCTACAGAAGGCGAAAATCTCTGACGCTGAGCTGCAGCGCGAATACTCTGAAAACATCGACAGTTACCGTCAACCCGAGCGCGTGCAGGTTCGCCACATTCTGATCAAGACACAGGGCAAGCCGAAAGAGGAAGCACCGAAACTCAAGGCGAAGGCAGAGGACATTCTGAAACAGCTGCAAAAGGGCGGCGATTTCGCTGAGCTCGCAAAGAAAAATTCAGAGGATCCCGGATCGGCTGAAAAGGGCGGGGAACTCGGATGGATTGTTCGTGGACAGACTGTCCCCAATTTTGAAAAAGCGGCTTTTTCCCTCAAACCCGGTGAACTCAGCGGAGTTATCGAAACTGAATACGGCTATCACATCCTGCAAGTAGAGAACAAACAAGCGGCGCACACGCAGAGCTTCGATGAAGTGAAGGGGAATTTGCTCGCGGAAGCACAAAAACAAGCGGCGAGCGAAGATCTGCGGAAAGCTGCCGAAGCGGCGCACAGTGAAATTGCGCGGAATCCGGCCCAAGCCGAAGCGATTGCAAAGAAATACGACCTCAAATTCTCGAAACAAACCAACGCTACTACGAATGACACCCTTCCCGGATTGAACAACGCTTCGGAGTTAACGAACGCGATTTTTGCGGCGGCGAAGGGAACGGTTACGGACCTCGTGACGCTTGACAATCAGAACAAGGATGCGTTCGCGGTAGTCACTGGAATTACGCCGGCGCGTCCCGCGGAATTCAACGAAGTACAGAGCCAGGTTCTCCAGAAATACACCGACGCCGAATCGCAACGGCTTGCTCAGGAAGCAGCGGCAAAAGCCGCGGACAGCGCGCGTAAAGGCGAAAGTCTGGAAGCGATTGCAAAGCCATACGGTCTGACGGTGAAGACGGCAGCTCCTTTCACCGTCGATGGCGCCGCTGAAGGGATTGGCTCAGGCACGACGCTCGCGGCGGCATTCAAAGAAAATGTGGGCGGAATCGTCGGACCGGTTGCCACGTCAACAGGTCAGTTTGTCTGCCGCGTGTCGGAAAGAGTTCCCGCCGACATGAGTCAGTTCGCAAAAAACAAAGACTCGATCGTCCAAGGTCTGGTCCAGCAGCGGCTGGCCGTGCAGGGCCCGCTCTTTCGGGACAGTATCGTTGCAGAACTGAAGCGCCGCGGAAAAATCAAGATCAACAACGACACTCTCAATCGCATCATCAGCTCTTATCAGAGCTAGCTTTTCGGCGACGTCAAACCCTCAGACCAGAAGAAAGGATTTCGTTTGCTTCCACAGCTGCTCGACATTATTCGCAGTTTGACCGATCCCGAGAAATTGATCGCGTTGCTTTCGACGACCATGAACGGCTGGATAGGATATGCGTTGCTTTTTCTCGTCGTCTTCGCCGAAAGCGGGCTGCTGGTTGGTTTCTTCCTGCCCGGTGATTCGCTGCTGTTTACGGTCGGCATTGTGGCGGGTGCGGGCAGACTGAATCCGGGGGCGATTATTGCTCTGTTGGCCTTTGCTTCCATGCTGGGCGATGGCATCGGGTTTCTGCTCGGAAACACGCTCGGCTACAAGCTATTTCAGAACAGAAATTCAAAGATATTCCGCCGCGAATACCTGGACCGGACACACGAGTTTTACGACCGGCATGGCGGGAAGACGATCATCTACGCCAAGTTCGTGCCGATCATCAGAACCTTTGCGGCGTTTATCGCGGGTGTGGGGAAGATGAGGTACAGCCGCTTCCTGACGTTTAACGTCGTGGGAGCAGTCGGCTGGGTGACTCTGATGGTTTGTCTCGGCTATATGCTGGGCAACGTCAGTTTCATTCGTCAGAATTTTGAAAAAGTCGTCCTGCTCATCATCGTTGTGTCCCTGATCCCGGCAGCCCTGCAGTTCGTCAAGAGCCGCAAAACCGCACCGGACAAGCAGCCGGTCGCCTGATCGAAATCAGAACAGCCGGAGCTGGGAATCGGTGTCTTTACCGGTTAATTCCAAATCGCGCGATTTGAATCCCACGCGTTCTCGGATAGTGCGTACAAGCGCACCAATTCGTTCTGGATAAGCTCCTTGCAAGAACGCCCCCGACGCGTAACTGCGGCGATACCGCCCCAGGTGCTGCGGAAAATGCTCGGCTATGAACGGCATATAGACTCGCTCAGAGCAAGGCTTTAGAAACAGCACATTCGCGCCGAAGTGCTCCGCTCCCGCTGCTTTGGCGGCTTTCGCTACGCATTCCAGGTTCTCCGGGCTATCCGTGATCAAAGGGAGCACAGGGCTCGCAATGACACCCACGGGAACTCCCGCTTCCGCCAGTTCTCTGACAGCTTTTATGCGCAGGTCCGGGCGGGGTGCCATCGGTTCCGTCAACCTCGCCAAGTCACGGTCCATCGTGGTCACAGTCAACGTAATCCGGACCTCGTTGTTCCTGGAAAGATGCCGGAAGAGTTCGATATCACGACTGACGAGGTTCGACTTGGTAGTCACAAAAATTGAGGTTTGCCGGACATCAGCCAAGCCCTCAAGTACAAGCCGTGTTCGCTTGAATTTCCGCTCTGCCGGCTGATAAGGGTCCGTACCGGTTCCGATTCCGATTACGTGGCCCGCTTTAAGGCCTTTGAGTTCGTCACGAAATGCGTGGTCATCCCAATCCTTCGCGTAGATTTCGGTTTCGAACGCGTCTGGATCTCTTCGCTCCAGAAACTCGTGCGTGAACCGGGCATAGCAGTATTTGCAGCCATACTCACAACCCCGGTAAGGATTAATGGACCAGGTGAACGGAACGCGTTCGGAATGGCAACGGTTGAGCCATTTACGCGTGGGCAGGGTGCGGTATTGGACCGTTCGTTTGGCCGCTAGCGTGGATCCCTCTGCGGCCAAACGCGCGATTCCAACGAGTTGGATGAGCTGTTCCAGGGCACGACACAGCCGAGATCAGGCGGGCAACCTTAAACCCGGCAGCTCCTGGAGACAGTTTCGCTCTTTATTCGCCCGCTGTCAAGCGACCAAGTTCAAGACGCCAGAAGGGAGATGACGCCTTTTTGGCGGAGGCCATTGAGCGCCAGACCGTGGCGGCCGCGGACACCGGTCTTTTCGAAGATGTGTTTCAGATGGATCTTCACAGTGCCGGGGCGGATACCGAGTTCCTGGGCGATTTCGCGGTTCTTGAAGCCTTGTTCGACAAGCTCCATGACCTGATATTCGCGAGGGGTCAGATCGGACCGTGCCTGGACTTCGAATGTCGAAGTTTCGCGAAAGACAGAGTCCTGCATCCAGCTCCGGCCCTGTGAGACGGCGCGGAGGCAGGACAGGACAGTTTCCGGATCAGCAGACTTGCGCACGATACCCTTCGTACCCGCTTGTAGGAACCGTAGTGCTTCGGCTTCTGTGATCGACATACCCCAGACGACCACGGCGGGCACGGTGGAGCGCACGGTGCCACGCTCGGCAGGCAGCTGGGCCAGAGCGTCCAATACCGTCTTGGCGCCGAGACCCTTATCGATTACGAGAACATCCGTATCCTCTGCTCCGGCGCTGAGCATCCACTCGGCCGGGGAGCTGTGCGAGGAGCCGAAGGCGAGGTCATCCGTGCTGTCAAGGAGGTGCATCAGCCCTTTTACGGTAAGGGGCTGAGTTTCGCAGATCGAGATGACCTTCTTGTTTTTCCCTTTTTGCAATTCCATAAGTGCCTACGACTCCTTATCGGCCGGGGAATTCGATACTTGAGTGCCGGGACACGAATATTGCTCTCCTCGCGCTTGCAAATGCACCTTAAGCGCAGAAAAGAGTATGGGTTACATTGCCAGTACTCACCCAAACGGTTAGGTCCGGGAAGCACGGCCTGCGAGTAACGCGTGCGGCTTCAGCATCATCAGGTACGGTATGGCGATCAGGATCAACGGTGTGGTGCTCATAATCGCGACGTGTGTGCTGATCGGATGCAGCCACAACGACCGCAACCGGGCGCGCGAGCAGGGGGAAAGGGCGAAAGAAAAGGCGCACCAATTGGCCGATGAACTCCGGCACGATGCGCACAGAGCGAAAGAGAGCGCCCGGAGGGCTTTGGAATCGAGCGGAGGCTCGGGCTCGGTACAATCGCCGGAGGCTAAGATCCGCGAAGGAACGCAGGAACTCCGGGCGGCAGGAGGACGAGCCGCCGAGAAA
>JAFAUR010000680.1 GCA_019243205.1 Acidobacteriaceae bacterium
AGCAGTGCTAACCAGAGTCTTGTTTTCCACACAGTCAGATCTAGCTTCGGCCGATAGCCAGCAGCAGCAAGCTCTGGCTGCATTTTGGCAAGCGAGAGCGGACTTGAAGAAGGCGATAGGAGAAGAATAATGCGTGTATTAATGGGACTTTTCAGTTTTACGGTAATTTTCATTCTGGCCGGGTGCCGCAAGGAACAGGCTGCTGGACCGCAGTCGGTTCCTGTGAAGGCGGAGAGTGTGGCCACTCAGGAGGTGCGGTCTTCCTGGCGCTATTCGGGCGAGATTCGACCAGATAAACAGGTTCAACTGGCATTCAAGGAACCGGGATATGTCGATTCTCTTCATCAATTGAGGGGGGCCGATGGACGATGGCGTGATCTACAGGTGGGCGATGAGACTGCTGCGGGAACTGTGTTAGCACACCTGCGCCGGTCGGACTACGAAGCTTCTCTGAACACCGCCGTGGGTCAGCAGCAGTCGGTTGAAGGCGCACTGGATGCAGCGAAGGCGGAACTCGACCAGGCACGGGCCGATCAAACCAAAGCTGATCTCGATTTTCAGCGCGCCGAAGCGCTGTATTCGGCGAAGGCGATGACGCGACCTGATTACGACGCCGCGATGGCGCATCACGATGGAGCCATTGCAAGCGTGCAAGCTTCGATGCGGCAAATCGAGGCACGCCGAGGGCAATTGCACGAGGCACAGGCGCAAATTGTCTCAGCTCGCATCAACCTCGGGGATACGAACTTGGTCGCGCCCATGCCGGGAGTGATCGTCGAAAAAGATGTCGAGCGGGGCACGCTCGTAGCAGCCGGCACACGCGCATTTACGCTCGACGATACACGTGCCGTGAAGGTTGCGTTCGGCGTTCCCGATGCCATGCTCGCCCATTTCAGGATGGGATCGCCGCTGCCGGTACAAATAGAGGCCATCGGAGAGACGTTGACGGGCCGTATCACGCAGATTGCTGCTTCGGCCAATCGGGAGTCGCGCGTCTTCAACATTGAGATCACTCTGCCCAACGGCGATCGCTGCTTGAAGGAGGGAATGATCGCCAGCGTTCGTATCGAACAAGCAAATGCGCAGACCGTTCCCGTGGTGCCCCTGACGGCTCTGATGACAGCCGAATCGGGATCGAATAACTATTCGGTTTTCGCAATACGGGAGCGCGAAGGAAAGCAATTCGCCGAGTTGAAAAGTGTCAGGGTCGGGCAAACCGTGGGCAACTCGGTTGTGGTCGAGGAAGGACTGATACCCGGAGAACGAATCATTGTCAATCGGACGAACCAGCTAAATGACGGAACCGCAGTTCGGGTCATCAAATAGGAGCACAGAAATGGCACACGAATTCGAGGAAGAATCTGTGAAGAGCAAAAGCAATCTGGCCCGCTTTTTTATAGAGCAGCGGCACATTGCATGGGTATCGCTTGTGCTTGCACTCGTGTGGGGAATCTACGGGCTGCAGAAAATGCCGCAACGCAAGGACCCTGACATCCCCGTTCGGCAGGCGATGATCATTGTTCCGTGGCAAGGAACCTCAGCGGAACAAGTAGAACAGTTAGTAAGTAAGAAAATCGAGCAGGCCATTGCGCAGAATCAATGGGTAACGGAGATCAAGAGTACCTCCCGGACGGGCTCGGCAATGGTTCAGTTCGAGCTCGCGGAAAAAGGAAGATACGACCGCGATAAGGAACTGGATGACGTAAAGATCAGGCTGGACGCTATCCACGATCTGCCGCAGGGCGCCGGTCCGATTCTGTACATTAAGGACTTCGGCGACACGGCTGCACTAATGCTAACGGTAGCGAGTCCGCCCGCTGACCCAGGCGAGGTCGCGTGGGTAAGTAAGTTGGTCGAAGCAGGCATCCGGCAGGTTCGGAGTGATTTACCTGCACAGTCTCAGAGCGCACAGGCCGTTTCGCTGGCCGTTGTGGGCGGTTCAAACAACTCTCGTAAGTCGATTGTTGTCGTTTATCCCAAATCGATTGACTCTGCCGAAGTAGAACGCACCTTGTCCTGGGTGGGCCAAGAGCTGGTAACGAACCATGTGGCTTCTGATACCCGGGCATTCTCGGGAGCAGATTTCGCCGGAATGGATTTGACCACAGCGTTGAGCGGTTCCGAACTCGCAACTGAAATTCACAAGCTAGCCAACGACAAATTGCAAGCCGATGAGATCCATCCCGATGCATGGAAGCCTGCCATCATCGGCGATCCGGCAACAACTGCAGCGGCTCTTCAGGCGGTCGCCGGCGACAAATACACGTATCGCGATTTGGATGACTTCACAGATACGATTCAGCGAAGCCTAAAAACGCTTCCGATTGTGTCGAAGGTGGAGAGGTCAGGCGTACTGAACGAGAACGTATTTCTAAATTTTTCACAGGAACGCCTCGCGCAGTACAAGCTCAAACCGGCAGATTTGTCAAGGCTCTTGACGGCTCGGAATCTTCCGGACAGCGGTGAAACGCTCAACGCACAAGGGCGGACGATCAGCATCAACACGACTGGAGAATTCAAAAGCCCGAACGATTTGCGCAATGTGATTATCGGGGCATTGCCGGATGGCACGCCACTGTACTTGCGCGACCTGGTGGAAATCGATCGAGGATACGAGAGCCCCGCCTCATTTCTGAACACGTTCACCAGGCGCGACGAGAACGGCAAGTGGACTACCACACGCGCGGTCACGGTGTCGGTCCAAATGCGGAAGGGAGAACAGATTAACGTTTTCGGCGAGGTTGTCGACGCAACCCTGAATAACGTTAGGAAGTCACTACCAGCCGATTTGGTTCTGGCCAGAACCTCAGACCAGCCGCTGCAGGTGCATGACAGCATTGAGCTCTTCAGTCACAGTTTGGTGGAAGCGCTGGTGTTGGTTGTTATCGTAGCTCTGATCGGTTTTTGGAGTTGGCGGACTTCGGTACTGATCGCGGTGTCCATGCCCATTACGCTTGCAATTACGTTCGGAGTGATCTACACGCTTGGAATCGACCTGCAACAGGTCTCAATCGCATCGCTGATTATCGCGCTCGGATTGCTGGTGGATGTACCCGTGGTATCGGGCGATGCCATCGTGCGCGAATTAGGCGCCGGCCAGCCAAGGTCTGTTGCGGCATGGCTCGGTCCAACTAAGCTGTTTAAGACCATGGCTTACGCCACAGTAACTAACATTGTTTCCTACCTGCCGTTTCTGTTGTTACCCGGAGATACAGGCAAGTTCCTGTATAGCCTGCCGGTGGTCATTAGTGTCTCGCTGTTGGCGGCGCTATTGGTATCCATGACTTTTGTACCGCTGATCAGTTCGTTTCTCCTACGAGGCAAAATTGAGACCTCAATTGAGGAAAGGCGGAAACGTGGATTCACAGGCTGGTATTTCCGTACGGCGCAAAAAGCTATTCAGCACAGGAAGCTTTGCTTGGCGGCTTCGCTTCTAGTTCTCGTAGCGGGTGGCATCGTATTCTCCACCCTTAAACCGCAGTTTTTTCCAAAAGATCTTCAATACTTCTCGTATATCGACGTGTGGCTGCCCGAAGATGCTCCGGTGAGCGCCACGCGTGCGGTTGCCGAACAAACGGAATCGATTGTGCGGCGGGTC